>DLZA01000381.1:0-2342 GCA_003447515.1 Paracoccaceae bacterium | reverse complement strand
CATGCGCAAAACGTGACTGACATGGCAAATCTAAGCGCGTGGACAGCAGAACAGTTTGATCCCAATTTGAACTGGGACGATGTTGCATGGATTAAAAAACGTTGGGGAGGACCACTAATCATCAAAGGAATCTTAGATGTTGAAGATGCCAAACGCGCCGTTCAAACAGGTGCAGATGCATTGGTTGTATCCAATCACGGAGGCCGCCAATTGGATGGGGCGTTGTCTTCAATCCGCATGTTGCCTGATATAATAGATGCTGTTGGCGATCAAATTGAGGTCCATTTCGATGGCGGTATTAGATCAGGACAAGACGTCCTGAAGGCAATTTCGATGGGGGCAAAGGGAACGATGATCGGTCGTGCTTTCGTGCATGGTTTAGGGGCTATGGGCAAAGATGGTGTAACTTCGGCGCTTGATGTGATCTACAAAGAGCTTGACACAACCATGGCGTTGTGTGGCGAGAGAGAATTGAAAAATATGAACCGTAGCAATCTTCTTATTCCAGAGGATTTCCGCGGACGTTGGGAAGGAAATTGATATCCGTAAAATGGAAAAAGGTAAATATTGTTTGAACCAACCGATAAGAAATTTTTAAGTTTAGCCAACCTTAAACTGACTTAGTTGGAGGAACTGCACCGCAACGCGGGCATTACCTCCGCTGTATAACTTTTGCAGTAATGCGGCTCTGTCAGTGAGATAGCTCTAAGCCAATTTTTGCAAACAGCCGCTTACTTAAGAAATTTCCACCTTGCCTAATTGTATATTCTCACCTAATCCGGCAGTCGCGTGCGGCACTTACACCCTTGGAGGATTGCCGCTTTTACAACTAAGGAGAATGACATGGCTGACATGCCAAATATTAACGCTACACTGCGTGAGGGGACAGGCAAGGGGGCCGCCCGCCAAGCACGTCGTGATGGGCTTGTTCCCGGTGTAGTCTACGGCGGTGGTTCAGACCCCGTTGCAATCAACGTCAAGTTTAATGAGCTATTCAAACAGTTAAAAGCTGGCAAATTTTTGTCCACTCTATTCAATCTCAAGATTGACGGCCAAGAAGACGTCCGTGTGATCTGTCGGAACGTACAGCGCGATGTAGTAAAGGATCTCCCAACACACCTCGACCTCATGCGCCTGAACCGCAGATCTCGAGTGAATTTGTTTATTCCTGTGACATTTATCAACCAAGAAACTTCGGTTGGCCTAAAGGCCGGCGGCACGCTGGTAACTGTCCGCTCAGAAGTTGAACTGAAAGTAACTGCTGGCAATATTCCTGAGACCATTGAAGTAGATCTCGCTGATGTAGAAATCGGGGACGGAATAAACATTTCTGATGTAACACTACCCGAGGGCTCGCGCCCAATGATCACAGACCGCGACTTTGTAATCGCTAATATTGCTGCCCCATCCTCTCTGAAATCCGAAGGTGAAGACGAGAGTGAAGACGAAGAAGATGCAATGCCTGCGACCGAGGGCGAAGCAACAGACGAGTGATCTTTCACTCCCATAAACTATCAAAGGCTCGCGCGGTTAAACAACGTGCGGGCCTTTTTTATTTGGGCTATAAAAGTATACAGATGCTCGGGAGTGATAGATGCAAAAAATCTTTGTTGGCCTTGGAAATCCAGGCGCAAAATACGCAAATAACCGTCATAACATAGGGTTTATGGCAATTGATCGCATTGCGTTGGATCATGAATTTGGACCTTGGCGGTCCAAATTTCAGGGTATGATTAGCGAGGGGCGGCTTGGAACTGATCGTGTACTTTTACTAAAGCCAGAAACCTTCATGAACCTATCAGGCCAGTCAGTTGCAGCAGCGCTAAAATTTTACAAATCGAACATCTCAGACCTCACCGTTTTCCATGATGAACTAGACCTTGTACCCGGAAAATGTCGTTTTAAAACAGGTGGAGGGCACGCAGGACATAATGGATTGCGGTCGATCCACATGCATCTGAACGCAGAATATGATCGCGTGAGAATCGGAATTGGACACCCTGGTCACAAAGACGCAGTTGCAGGATATGTGTTGCACGATTTTTCTAAGACAGATCACAATTGGATTGATAATCTATTGACCGGCATCTCGAGCGGTGCACCAAAACTTGCACAAGGTGAAAGTGGAAAATTTATGAACGCAGTTGCGCTGCGCACTGCGCCCCCACGATCTTCGATCACTAAGTCTCCAAAAATGAAATTAAAAAAATCGGTAGAATCGACATCAGACCCACAAAAAAAACTCACTCCTTTACAGCAGCTAGCCGCAAAGTTTCGATGAAATTATGGATTATTCTGCGCTCTTTATAACACTAAAAATAATTCTATCCCGGCTTTGTCGG
>DLZA01000385.1 GCA_003447515.1 Paracoccaceae bacterium | reverse complement strand
GGGGAAAGTGCTTCAGGCGAACGTGGTATTGAAGCCGCTAATGCAGGTGCGTTTCGATGCATCTTTAATCTAGGAAATAATTTTTTTTATGTGCTATCGATATTTTATGGTTTGGTTAGAATAAGCAACGAAGACCATATCATTTCTCCAAGTTGGGTTGGTATTCTGATTGGAAATTGGTAACGAACGGAATGGTTAAGACAGCAAATATAGTAGGAGCTGGCATAGGTGGGCTGACGGCGGCAATAGCTTTGGCTCAGCGGGGCATTTCTGTGCGTGTTTTCGAACAAGCCGCAGAAATGGTTGAAGTGGGCGCAGGTCTACAGCTAAGCCCGAATGCTATGAAAGTTTTTTGCGCCCTCGGTTTGGATGAGGCGTTGCATGCGGTTTCTTTTGCACCAGAACATGCTGTAATCAAGGACGGTAGTACCGGGCGTGCTTATGTGAAGATACCGTTAAAGGACGGTGCGAAGGAAGCCTATGGTGGGTCCTATTTGCATGTGCACCGCTCCGATTTGCATCGCATTTTACAAAAAGAAGCAGCACGTTTGGGGGTGGCCTCTCATTTAAATACTCCAGTCCACAGCTATGATGAAAATGGCTTTTTGGATCTTTCTAGGGCTGATATCAGTATTGCCGCTGATGGTATTCGATCCTCACACGCTTTGCAGATGAATATCATGCAATCTCCTAAATTTACTGGTCAAGTTGCGTGGCGTGGGGCTGTGCCAGCCGATCACTTGCCAAGAAATTTGATCTCTCCTGACGCCACAGTTTGGACGGGGGTGGGCAAACACCTTGTAACATATTTTGTGCGTGGGGGGGCATTGGTAAACTTCGTTGCGGTCGAGGAACGTACCAATTGGACAGATCCTAGTTGGACGCAACCAGGTGACGCAGAGGCGCTGCGGGCGTCTTTTGAGGGCTGGCATCCGACGGTTACCACGCTACTGGATGTAGCCCATGAAGTAAACATTTGGGCGCTGTACGACAAACCAGTGTTAGATCGCTGGTCGGATGGATCAGTTGCTCTTTTAGGGGATTCTTGCCACCCGACGTTACCGTTTGTGGCGCAAGGGGCTGCGATGGCGATTGAAGATGCGTATGTTCTCGCGGTTTGTTTGGACGGGGTTGATGATGTACCGCGGGCGCTTGAACGTTACGAAATGTTGAGGAAGCCACGCACAGCGATGTTGCAAGCCCGGGCGCGTCGCAATGCTGACATGTTTCATTATCGTGGGCCTGCAGGGGGGCTGGTGTCTCGGGCCAAGCTTCATATTGCACGCATGTTGCCAACAAAACTTGTAATGAAACCGTTTAATTCAATCTATTCCTACAACGCGACCGAGGCTATTAACTAACTGGTCTCAAACAGTGCAAACATGGCTTCGGCAGTTTTGTCGAAATCGAATTTCACAGACCAATCCCAATCATTTGCCGCCGATTCTGATACCATTGCGGATGGCCAGCGCCCGATCAGATCGATCAATTCTTCTTTAGGCTCATAGGTGCAATCAAATGTTTGATAGCGCAGGCGCAGTTTTTCGACGATATCACTGGTTTGAACAGTGTAACCATGTAGGTTGTAGGCCGGACGGGTTAGACGTTTTGCGTCTGCTTGGGCAATTTCGACGATGCTGCGGGTGACGTCGTCTAAGAATAATGTCGACATGGCGGTGTGCGGGGCGACGGGAAAAGTAAATTGTTCGCCTTTTGCCGCTGCTTTGAAGGCGTTTGACGCAAACGCAGTAAGTGCCGCAGAAGGGGCATAGGGAGATAGGACGAAGGGAAAGCGCAGGCATCTAAAATCAAGATTTTGTTTTTTCTTGAGATAGAGGCCCATGCGTTCCACGGCAACTTTGGTCACACCATAGATATTTTGGGGCCATTGTTCTGCTTCTTCGGGCAACGGGCTTGGTAAATCTGGGCCGTATGTGGCTAAGGTCGAGGCGAAGAAAAAGGGGCCGCATTGATATTCCAACGCGAGTCTCATCAGTGCAATAGAGGCGGAAGCGTTTACGTCCCACGCCGCCAGTGGGTCCGCTTCGCTGCTGCCAGATAACATCGAAGCAAGGTGGAAAATAGCTTGCGGCTCGTGTTCGCCAAAAACTTGGCGCAGCAGGTCGTGATCGCGCATATCACCCAAAACAACAGCGTGGCGAGCATCGGTTTCAGCGTTTTCTGTGCCCGGCAAATCAAAACTTATTACCTTCACGCCTTGAGATTCGAGGCGGGTGGCTACCAATTGTCCAAGATTTCCGTTTCCACCTGTGATCAATGCTTTCTCAAAACTCATGTCGGTACCTGTATTAGATTCTTTGATTGGTTTATAAAGAGAGGGTTGATGTGAGGAAAGTGATCACTTCAATTATGCAGCCAGTATTTTATGAGCCGGTATGGATTGTAAGTGACCGAATTTTTTCATTGCGTTTGTGTGGGGGAATGAGTTTGATCTTGTGGTAAACATCCACTAATTGTTCGCCTTTTCATGGTGTGTTTTGTTGGTGCGGGTAGTGTTAGTCCGTCAACGCTAAAGTGGTGAAAGGGTAATTATTTTTGGCACATATTTGGGTGCGCGCAGAGCAACGCGCGTTTGAGCGACGGGTTGGATTAACACCAGAAGGTGCAGCGAAGTTGTTAGCGGCAGGGCACCAAGTGACGGTTGAGGAAAGCGAACCACGGGCAATTGGTATAGCAGGCTTTGCGGGCGTGGGTTGTACCATTGCTGCAGGGCAAAGTTGGGTGGATGCGCCGAGGGATACGATTGTCTTTGGGCTCAAAGAGCTAGACGAAGATGGTCCAGACCTGCGTCATAAGCATATTATGTTTGGTCATGCTTTCAAAGGTCAGATGGATGGTCCGTGCTTGATAAAACGTTTCAAAAGGGGCGGTGGCACACTTTATGATTTGGAATACTTGATTGACGAGAATGGTAGTCGCGTTGCAGCCTTCGGCTATTGGGCAGGATTTGCAGGTGCTGCCGTTGGCGTTATGGCGATGGCAGCTCAAGAGCTCTGCAAACCATTGGGTTCCATCGGTGTTTATCCGTCGAAAGATATACTTTTACACGCATTGGCCAATCTAAACCTGGAAGCAGCAAAGACTGCCATCATTATCGGTGCAAAAGGACGTGTCGGAAAGGGTGCGAGGGACCTTCTCGAAGGTGTTGGTTTCGACACTACGCTTTGGGATATTAATGAAACTAAACACGGTGGGCCATTTCCAAAAATCCTTGACCATACGTTGTTTGTGAACTGCATCATTTCAGGGCCAAGCGCTCCTGTTTTTGTTTCCCAATCTTCAATTACCGCGGATCGTCAATTACGTGTGATTGCAGATGTGTCCTGTGATCCCAATAGTAACTTTAACCCAATCCCAATTTATGACCGTTCCACCACATTTTCTGACCCTTTGGTGCGAGTTGCGGGTGGCTCTAACCCGCTTGACGTGATGGCCATCGATAACTTACCGTCAATGCTCCCTGTTGAAAGTAGTAAAGATTACGCTCAACAGCTTTTACCATATCTTTTAAGTCTTGATGAAATTGGCGAAGGCGTTTGGGGGCGGGCGTCAAAGATTTTTGAGCATCATCTTAAACAAATCTAACAGTCGCAGAATTCTTCTAGCTTCTAAGGCTTTGATTGGCGTAAGCTCACGCCAATAATTTTATAAATAATAGGCACCCAAATGCGTAATTTCGAACTCCCTGGCCGTTCTCCTGTCAATGCTCCTAATGGTATGGCAGCCACGTCCCATCCATTGGCTAGTCAAGCGGCGATTGATGTTCTTAAAGCTGGAGGCAATGCGATGGATGGGGCCGTTGCTGCCTGTGCCGTGCAGTGTGTTGTGGAGCCAGGTTCAACGGGAATTGGTGGAGATAGCTTTTGTCTGTATGCGCCCAATGGAACAGATCAAGTGGTGGCATTCAACGGCTCTGGCAAAGCGCCCGCGGCTGCGACAATCGATTTCTATGAAGACCAAGGTATTAAAAAGTTTGAGCGCAGCTCACCCCATTCCGTAACTATTCCAGGTGCGGTTGATGCTTGGTCAAAACTGCTTACCGATCATGGACGTATGTCTTTGTCTGATGTGCTACAGCCTGCAATCGCCTACGCCCATGATGGTTATCCTATATCTTCGCGTGTTCAGTATGATTGGACTGCTAGCAAGCCACTGATTGCAAGGGAAGAAAGCACAGCCAACATTTTTTTGATAAATGGCGAGGTCCCAAAAGTTGGCCAAATGCATAATCAAAGAAAATTGGCTGATACCTTGCAGTTAATTGCAGAAAATGGCCGTGATGCCTTTTACCGAGGAGAAGTAGCCGAGGATATCGTGCACTACCTTCAAGAAAAAGGGGGTTTGCACACGCTTGATGACTTTTCCAATACCAACGGAAATTACGTCACACCGATCACCACCCGATATCATGGGCACGTGGTTCATGAATGTCCACCTAATGGACAGGGGCTGTTCGCGCTTTTACTATTGAATATAATGAGTGGCTTTGATCCGGGTGTTGATGGGCCGATCACGACAAAACGTATTCACCAAGAATTAGAAGCTTGTCGTTTGGCGTATCGCGCGCGCAACATGTACCTTGCAGACCCCGTTTTTTCCAATGTCCCGATCGAAGAGATCTTGTCGGTGGAATATGCTTCAAGAATGCGCGATCAGATCAACGAAGCACGGGCAACGATACCGCCAAATAAAGTTCCACTTACCCGGCATGAAGATACTGTCTATATCACTGTTGTCGACAAGGACCGCAACGCGGCAAGTTTCATCAATACGCTTTTCCATGGTTGGGGGTCTGGCTTGACTGCACCGAAATCAGGTGTGGTGCTCCAAAACCGTGGACACGGGTTCTCGCTTACTCGTGGGCATCCAAATTGCATTGAAGGCGGCAAACGTCCGCTTCATACGATCATTCCAGGAATGCTGACCAAAGGTGGGAAGGTTGTGATGCCTTTTGGTGTCATGGGTGGTCAATATCAGGCCTTTGGTCATTTGCAATTCCTCAGCCGCTTTTTTGATTATGGCATGGATGTGCAAGAAGCTATGGACGTACCACGTTTTATGGTGGACCCATTTACGGGTGAAGTTGAAATCGAAACTGCGGTACCGCAATTCATTCGCGATGAATTGGCTACGAAAGGCCATCAAATTGTGAAGCCCCAAAAACCTATTGGGGGTTCACAAGCTATTTGGATTGACTGGGAGCAGGGTGTTTTGACTGGTGGATCTGATCCGCGTAAAGATGGCTGTGCAATTGGATATTGATAATTTATAATTATGATGATGATGAGATAATAGAACTTAAAATTATGGCTTAGGTTTGATAACGTCCTACTAAATGAGCATCACAATAACGTTTCTGAATACTAAAAAACAGACAGGAGAGTCCCATGGATGGATCACCGATTGAAGGCGGCAAATGCCCCGTAATGAATAGTGCACCAAACACGACAGGTAGCGTAGCAAACCAACACTGGTGGCCAAATGCATTAAACCTAAAGCCACTACATCAAAATTCTGAAAAAGTAGGCCCGCTGGATCCTAGTTTTGATTATGTGAAGGCGCTGGAGTCGTTGGATGTAGAGGCGTTACGCAAAGATTTGCACGACCTTATGACGGACAGCCAGCCGTGGTGGCCTGCGGATTACGGCCATTATGGTCCGTTTTTCATTCGGATGTCATGGCATGCTGCGGGTACATACCGAGTAGGTGATGGCCGTGGTGGTGCGGGCACAGGCGCCCAGCGTTTTGCGCCGCTAAACAGCTGGCCAGATAATGTAAACCTCGATAAGGCGCGCCTGTTATTGTGGCCAATCAAAAAGAAATACGGCCAAGCAATTTCTTGGGCGGATTTGCTAGTCTATACCGGTACGGTCGCACTTGAATCGATGGGTTTCAAAACAGCAGGTTTCGCATTTGGCCGTCCGGACATTTGGGAGCCTGAAGAAGACATCTATTGGGGTCCGGAAGGTGAATGGTTGGCCGATGAACGCTATTCTGGTGATCGCGAACTGGAAGGCAATCTTGGTGCGGTTCAAATGGGTCTCATTTATGTCAATCCAGAGGGACCAAATGGCAACCCAGATCCGATGGCGTCTGCACGTGACATTCGCGAAACATTTGCGCGGATGGCAATGAATGACGAAGAAACCGTTGCTCTAGTGGCAGGTGGCCACACCTTTGGCAAAGCCCACGGTGCAGCTGATCCTGACCAATACGTTGGACCCGAACCTGAAGGAGCGGATATTACCGCTCAAGGAATGGGTTGGAAGTCCTCGTTTGGTCCAGGTCACGGCGAGCATACTATTTCCTCTGGTATTGAGGGAGCATGGTCGCAAACGCCAACTACTTGGGATAACAACTATTTTGACGTGCTGTTTGGTTTTGAATGGGAGCTGACAAAATCACCAGCAGGTGCAAATCAATGGATCCCAGCAAATGGAGCGGGTGCCGGCTCGGTTCCGGACGCACACAACTCAGAAAAATCTTGGGCGCCAATGATGACAACTGCGGACCTAGCTTTGCGCGCAGACCCAGCATATGAGAAAATCTCACGCAGTTTCCATGAAAACCCAGAACAATTTTCTGAGGCGTTCGCCAAGGCTTGGTACAAGCTTACGCATCGCGATATGGGGCCGAAAGCTCGCTATTTTGGTCCGCTGGTTCCAGCGGCTGAAGAGCTGTGGCAAGATCCGCTGCCAGCATCAAATGGTAGGCCGTCTGATACAGAAGTGGATATCGCCAAGGCTGCGATTTCTGCCTCTGGTCTTTCTGTATCGCAAATGGTGTCGACTGCCTGGGCATCTGCATCGTCTTTCCGTGGTTCAGACATGCGAGGTGGTGCAAACGGCGCGCGTGTGCGTTTGGATCCTGCAAAGAACTGGGACGTGAACAACCCAACGGAATTGCAAGAAGTCTTGAATGTTCTCGATGGCTTGGACACGAATTTGTCTTTGGCTGATCTGATCGTACTGGCGGGTAATGTCGGCGTTGAATCAGCCGCAAAAAATGCGGGTGTGTCAGTCGAAGTTTCCTTCAATGGTGGCCGCACCGATGCGACGCAGGACCAGACAGATGAAGCAAGCTATGCGCATCTGGAGCCACGAGCTGATGGGTTCCGCAACTACTATTCTGCTCGCTCTTTAGGCAAACCTGCCGAAATGATGGTGGATAAAGCTCAATTGCTAAACTTGACAGCCCCTGAAATGACGGCCCTGGTTGGTGGAATGCGGGTGCTTGACACAAATTCGGATGGGTCCGCCCACGGGGTATTCACAAAAAAAGTGGATACACTGTCTACAGATTTCTTTGTAAATTTGCTAGACCTGATGACTGAATGGAGACCAGTGGACGGTAGTGATGTGTTTGAAGGCCGTGACCGTGCGACTGGTGATCTTAGATGGACAGCAACGTCTGTGGATCTTGTGTTTGGTTCAAACTCACAATTGCGAGCGCTTGCCGAGGTATATGCCTCCGACGATGCGAAAAATGCCTTCGTGCAGGATTTTGTAACTGCTTGGGTAAAAGTGATGGACAACGATCGTTACGATTTAGTGTAAACCACTCTAGATAACTTGCGAAAACATCCTGCATTTGCTGGGTGTTTTCATTTGTGCACTAGTCGATGGCACTGACGATACCGTCGATGAGGTTTAGGCTTTGTAGCTTTTCGGCAAGGGTTGCTTTGGGCGCCGCCAGATCGTCCAAAATGGCTTCGCAGGTGGAATAATGCTTTCGCACCGCTGCAATCGCATCTTCTGCAGAAACCGGTATGAACCGAAACGTATCACCTGAACGCATTTGCGCGAGACGATCCACATCCACTGATAAGACGGTGGCAATCTTGGGATAGCCGCCGGTTGTCTGATGATCGGCTAGCAACACCGTTGGAACGCCATCTCCTGAAATTTGAACTGATCCACGTACAATGGGTTCTGAAGGTATTGAGAGCGCATCTTTTAGAAGTAACTTTGGCCCACTCAACCGCACTCCCATACGATCAAAAGCATCCGTCAGCTCGAACGGCTTACTGCAAAAATATTTTACTGCTTCGAGGTTAAAATATTGGTCTTGTGGGCCAACTATCATCCGAACTTTGTCGGTTGTACGTGCGGCGTTCGGACAAAGCGTGTCCCCACAACGTGAATTAAAGACCTCGCTATTTTGAACTTCAAATTCAACACCAGCAGTCAGTTTACCTGCTCCAAATCCAGACATAGAATGGGTCGAGGTCGATCCGAGCCATTTGTCCAAAGTCAACTGACCCGCGAATGCGATATAACACCAACTACCCCATTCTCCTGCGCGCAAGGTTAGTTTTTCACCCCTTCGAATAATCTGTGTTGTCCAACCGTTTGTGTTCGTGGCACCGCATTGCACAGAAAACCCACCACCTGCCACTGTCAGCATGGCTTCGCCTGCAACGCACTCGAGGATCAGGCCACCCAAGGAAACCTCAATTGCACTACCAGCGTTTGAATTGCCGACTAGCGCATGGGCAGCGCGATGTGCGAAACGATCCATGGGGCCTGATGTTGACACACCAAAACGCAAGTGCCCGAAGCGGCCTTGATCCTGAAAAGATACCAGTGGTCCCGCGAAAACAACTTTAAAGCGTGCTTTTGTCATTTTGCTTGCAGTTCGATCGGTAAGTTGTTGCGGTGCATTCGTTCGAATATGATCGTATCACCAATGCGGAATAGGAATGGGTCATCAGAATCATCTTGAATTATTGATACAGGAGAGCGGCCTATAATCGACCAGCCCGTAGGCATTACTACTGTTGTAATTAGGCACTGTGGTCCCGCAATCATTACACGTCCTGTTGGAACGCCACGTATCGCAGAGGGTTTGCGCGGGACTTGGATCGCTTCGGGCAGGCCAGATAAATATGCAAATCCTGGTGCAAAACCGTACATAGACACCCGCAGGGTTGCGGACAGATGGGCAGCAATCACCGCATCCACAGACAAACCTTTGACTTTGGCGACTTCGATGAGATCGGGACTAAGTTCCATGTCATAGCAAACGGGTACGCGGTGAATGGTTTGCTTGCTATTTTTGGGTATTTTCAATGGGAAAAGTGCAGTTACTGCGCTTTGAACCAGGGTATGTGTCGTTACCAATGGGTCAAAGATTACTAGGAGGTTTACGAGAGCTGGGACAGTTTCTACGACACCTAAAATATTCGCCGATGTAATGGTTTTATCAAGTGTAACTACCAGCTTATAAAGATCATCACTCTCACGGGTGCCAAATTCAATTAACACGCCATAATCCGCCACAGGCTTGAACGAGGGAAGATTCATTAGGTGTCTAAAAAGTTACGAATGGAAATACCTGCATCGCCAAGTTTCTGACGTAACTCTTGTGCCATAGCTACAGCACCGGCGCTGTCGCCGTGAACACATATTGAATGGGCATCAAGCTTGATTGGATCGCCATCAATTACGGGCATCAGCCCTGTTTCTAGCATGTGCAACAATCGATCAGCAGCCTCGGAGGGGTCGTGGATCATCGCACCTTTTTCACCGCGTGGCACAAGGTGACCGCTCGAAAGGTATCCACGATCTGCGAAAATCTCTGAATAGACGCGTTGGCCTTTTACTTTTGCGATCCGTTCAACTTGAGTGCCTGAAATCGCTAAAATTGTTAGGTCGGGGTCCAAGTCTTGAATTGCTTGAACCATTGCTTCGGCTACATCGGCATCTCGCGCGGCTAGATTGGCCAGTGCACCGTGTGCTTTAACATATGAGACTTTGGTTCCGGCCAATTTCGCCAAAGCCTGTAAAGACCCAATCTGCGCGACAATTAAGCGACCAACCTCTGCAGGAGCCATTGGGATCACTCGCCGTCCAAATCCTTCGCGGTCGTTGTAACCAGGATGCGCGCCGACGTTCACTCCGTTTTTCACGGCAAGTGAAAGGGTTTTGAACATAGTCTCGGGATCGCTTGCATGACCGCCACAAGCGATGTTTGCGCTTGTCACGACGGCCAACATTGCTTTGTCGTCTCCCATTTTCCAAGGGCCAAATCCTTCACCGAGGTCAGAGTTGAGATCAATTCGTTTATTAATCTTTGCCATTTGACTGTTTCCTCTTGCCGCGATTTCTCCCTTTGTGAGTTATGTGGAGGGTCTTGCCAAGCCCGAAACCCAAATGTTTGGTGGAGCTTGTTCAAGACTGTGCAATCTGACTAGATAAGATGACCTGAAAACGAGGATGCTATTATGCCCAGTGACTACGATAATTTGCGCGATGCAGTCGCAAAGTTTTGCTCGCAATATCAAGGCCCCTATTGGCGGGCGCTGGACCGTGATATGGCCTATCCTACGGAATTTGTAGAAGAGCTGACCAAAGCAGGGTGGCTTTCTGTCTTGATTCCAGAGCAATATGGCGGCGCTGGGTTGCCTTTGTCCGCTGCGGCTGCAGTGTTGGAGGAAATGCAAGCGCAAGGTTGCAATGGTGGTGCTTGTCACGCACAAATATACACGATGGGTACATTGCTGCGGCATGGATCGGATGCGCAAAAAGCCAAGTATTTGCCGGAAATTGCATCTGGTGCGCTGCGGCTTCAGGCTTTTGGTGTCACAGAGCCTACATCAGGCACCGACACTGGAGCGTTGAAAACCACGGCAGTGCGCGACGGAAATGATTTTGTGATCAACGGGCAAAAAATTTGGACCAGTCGTGCGGAGCATTCGGATTTGATGCTGCTGTTGGTGCGTACTACTCCGTTAAACGAGGGTTTGAAAAAGACGGCAGGCTTATCAGTACTTCTTGTGGATATGCGTGCTGCCCAAAAAAAAGATAAAGGCCTCACCATTCGGCCAATTCGCACTATGATGAATCACGCTACAACCGAAGTGTTTTTTGACAATTTTCGCGTGCCTGTGGAAAACCTGATCGGGGAGGAAGGTAAGGGCTTCAAATACATCCTGACAGGCATGAACGCCGAGCGGATTCTGATAGCAGCAGAATGTATTGGTGATGCAAAGTGGTTTATTGAAAAGGCGACTTGCTATGCGAAAGAGCGGGAAGTCTTTGGTCGCCCCATTGGACAGAACCAAGGAATACAATTTCCCATCGCTAAAGCTTTCACAAATATGCGTGCAGCGGAGCTAATGGTAAAAGAAGCTCTGAGGTTATACGAGCTGGGCGAAAACCCAGGTGCGGAAGCGAATATGGCTAAGATGCTGGCAGCTGATGCATCATTTGAAGCGGCGAATATGTGTATTCAAACTTATGGTGGATTTGGATTTGCCGAGGAGTATGATATCGAGCGTAAATTTCGTGAGACGCGTTTGTATCAAACCGCACCAATTTCTACTAACCTCATTTTATCGTATCTTTCAGAGCATGTGCTGGGCCTACCAAGATCATATTAGGAGGTTTTTCTATTCCTGAGTGAATTTATCGGAATTTTATACCCGATAAATTCACTCAGGTATTGTTTCCAAGAATTTTTTTTGCTATCCGATTCGCATCGGGAACAAAGGAGATACCCAATGCATCGTTTATTTATCGCTGTTATTTGTGCGGCCATGGTCGTAAGTGCCACTGCGCGCGCTGACGAAATCAATGTATATTCATACCGACAACCAGAGCTGATTAAACCACTGTTTGATGCTTTCACTGCGGAAACAAGCATCGACGTTAATGTATCATTTTTGAAAAAAGGTATGATCGAAAAACTGCAAGCTGAAGGTGATCGCAGCCCAGCAGATCTAATCATGACCGTGGATATTTCCCGCCTGAACGGTGTTGTAGAAGCAGATGTTACACAACCAGTGACGTCGAGCGTAATCAACTCAAATATCCCTGCTGAATTCCGTGATCCGGATGGGCAATGGTTCGGCCTGACATCTCGTGCACGCATCGTCTACGCGTCCAAAGACCGGGTAGCTGATGGCGAAGTGACAACATACGAGGACCTTGCATCGGATAAGTGGAAGGGCCGCATCTGCATCCGCTCGGGCACCAATGCTTACAACCTTGCCTTGACGTCGGCTGTCATTGCGCACCACGGTAAAGAAACAGCTAAAGGATGGCTTGAAGGCGTAAAAGCAAACCTCGCACGTAAACCATCGGGTAACGATCGCGCGCAGGTTAAAGCTATTCATGCTGGCGAGTGTGATATTTCTGTAGGCAATACATATTACATGAAGAAAATGCTCGAAAATGAAGAGCAGATTGCATGGGCGGAAAGTGTTCGTATCGTGTTTCCAACATTCTCTAAAGGGGGCACACATGTGAATCTGTCTGGTATGGCTTTGACCAAAGCTGCACCAAACAAAGATAATGCGATTAAGCTAATGGAATGGCTGACAGGCAACCAAGCCCAAGCCATATATGCAGAGCAAAATGGCGAATACCCTCTCAACGCGGGAGCAGAGAAATCTGCTCTGGTGAAAAGCTGGGGTGAGTTTAACGCTGACGATAAAGCGCTGATTGAAATCGCGAAACTACGTCCAGCATCTCTTAAGCTGGTAGAGCAGGTAAATTTTGACGAGTAATAGTCAGCGATCTTGATAACGCCCCGCGCCAGAAGCAGCGCGGGGTTTTTTTGCTGTCTTTGACAGTGTTACCATATTTTTCTTACTATCGATTAAAGAAGGCGTCCCATGTTTCAA
>DLZA01000342.1 GCA_003447515.1 Paracoccaceae bacterium | reverse complement strand
CCATCTAATTCCGCTATCGTAAGAAGCAATTCCCATCTGCTGATACTCTTCATGAATGGGAAGAGTATCGACTTAGTGTCTACGGCCCGCAAAACGAGCAATTCGTCTTTAATTGTCATTCTCAAGAACCTTGCTGATTGTTTTGTATACTCTAACACCGACCATTTAGTCACGAAGAGCCAGATCTTTCACCTTAGAAACAGGTTGCCAAACGTAGTCGAGAACCGTGCGCTTTCCAGAGACGACATCAACTGTGGCTGTCATGCCAGGAAGCAGCACAACTTCCTCTCCGGTTTCCAGAGTGATACCACTGTCGATGGAAATATCCAGCAAGTAGTAAGATTGGCCAGCACCGCTTGACGTGTCTGTTATCGCATCGGGGCTAATACTGGTGACATACCCGTCAATGGCACCGTATTTAGAGGAGTCGTAAGCGCTCAGGCGAATGCGTACAAAGTCATTCATGCGGATGCTTGAGATGTCTTTAGGATCAATTTTAGCTTCAAGCTTCAAGGCCTCACCTGTCGGAACAATCTCAAGTATTACATCGCCCGCGCGGACATAAGCTCCAACAGTCTGAAAATTAATCCGATTAACTATGCCGTCGACGGGCGCACGGATCACAGTGCGCTTGACCCGTTCTTTCAGCGCAGGAACGAGCGTATTTACCTCACTTAATTCCGCTACGACTGTGTTGAGCTCTTCTAATGCGCGACGTTTATAACTGTCGAGGCTGTTTGAAATCTCGTTTTCAACCTCCAGGATCGCTGATTTGGCATTTGCAACACGCGTCATTGCGACTTGTATCTCGCCGACCATACGTTGCTCATCACGGCGCAGCTCAAGCAGTCGCGTTTCTGGCATGATATTTTGACGTACCAGAGGGTCAATAATGGTGATTTCATCTTCGATTAGCCCTAGCATATTGCGCGAGGTCTCCAACGATTGCTCAGAGGCCATTAGATCCTGTTCCCTTTGAATTTTCTGGAGACTCAGAATTGACATGATGCCAGAAAGTTCTTTGCGTTTTGCAAGGTGCAGGGCTTTTTCAGTCGTAGCGGTATCTTTGGACTGGGCTATCATCGCAGCGTCAGGGTCAAAATCTAATCCCTGACTTTCAGCTTGCAAACGAAATTCTCTTACAAAAAGGGTAGCGGCACGTTGCTGAAGTTTGTCCAATTCCGACTGCAATTCTATTGGGTTGATTTCATAAAGCACGTCATCTGCCTTAACGAAGGAGTTTTCATCCACCGAACGTGATAAGATTACGCCAGATTCAGAAGACTGCACCATTTGGTTCTGTGTGGTGGATACAATTTTCCCATCCCCGCGGGTTACATTGTCCAATTCTGCTATTGAGGCCCAGCCCACCACTGAGACAATCAAGGCCGCAATGACGAACATAATGAGCGAGTTGCCAAAGCCCTCTCGCTCTTCCATTTCTCGGGATAGTTTTTCAAACTGTGATTTTGGCATTACGTTCTCTTACTATTGTTTTTTCAGCTCATTAGGCGGGGAATCGACGATAAACTTCCCTTGGTCCATAACGAGGACGCGAGTAACAAGGTTGAGAAGTGTGTTTCTATGCGTGACCGCAACCATAGTCTTTTCAGTTAGGTAGTCAGAAAGGCGCTTTAAAATAGCGGCCTCTGTGGATGAATCCATTGAGCTCGTTGGTTCGTCGAGTACCAAAATATTTGGCTCATGCAGGAGTGCGCGGCTTAGGTTTATTGACTGACGTTGCCCCCCCGACAATCCAACACCACGCTCTTTGATTTTCAGATCATATCCGGCAGGATTGCCCTTAATAAAATCATCTGTGCCAGAGAGTTGGCAAACCTTTAAAAGATGCTCATCATCATATTCATAATAGCCCAGTTGAATGTTTTCGCGTACAGTACCCGAAAACAACCAAGTTTCTTGCAACATAACTCCGAGATTTCGTTGGAGGTCAGATTTATCAATTTGACGTAAATCTATACCGTCCAACAGTATCGATCCGGTTGTGGGTTGGATAAGGCCCGCGCAGAGTTTTGCGAAAGTAGATTTTCCGGAACCCATGCGACCCAGAACCGCCACTTTTTGACCTGCAGGAATCTTAATCGACAAGTCCTTTATCAGCGCATTTTTTGCTCCAGGAAAGGTGTAGGAGACGTTCACGAATTCAATGTCGCCCTTCAAAAAAGGCCTGCTTAAACGCTGTTCGGATGTCTCTACGCCATCTGTTCTGTTCATCAATTTGTCTATAGAGCGAAAGGCTTGGCGTGCGGAATTTGCGCGTGTCAAAGCTGATGCAACTTGACCCAATGGTGCCAGAGCCCTTCCGCCCAAAATAACCGCAGCGATTAGCCCGCCCATGGTCAGCTGTTGAGCTTGAATCAAAAAGACCCCGTAAAAGATTGTTGCGACCTGGGAGATTTGCTGAATTGAGGCCGCCGAGTTGATGGCGAACTGCGAGAATATTCTCGCCTTCAGTCCCAACTCCGATTGATCGATTGTCGCAACTTCAAAACGATTTTTCATCAAGCGCCCGGCGCCCGTGGCTTGAATTGTGTCCAAGCCGTTCAACGTCTCAACAAGGACGGCCTGTTTGGACATGCCTGTTTCCATAGATCCTGATGCCAGGCGCGATAAGATTGGTTGGATCGCAACACCTATGATCAGTACACAGGGGACTGCCAGAAGGGGTACAATCGCGATATTACCCCCGATAAGATAGACCACATAGACAAAGAAGAAGATGAAGGGCAAATCTACGATCGCAACCAGAGTTGCAGAAGTGAAGAATTCGCGAAGAGTGTCAAACTCTCTAACGACGCTCGCCACAGCTCCTGAACTTTGATTTCCTGAATCCAAACGAAGAGTAAGAATTTTGTCAAAAACCATGCGCGACATACGCGCATCCGCCCGTTTGCTGGCTCGGTCAATGAAGTTTGCGCGCAGTGACTTTGTTAGAAAATCAAAGCCAAGCGCTATCATCACGCCGATTGAGAGCGCAATCAAAGACTCGATTGCTTCGTTTGGAACAACCCGGTCGTACACTACCATCACAAAGATTGATGTTGAGACACCCAAAAAGTTGGACATAGTTGCTGCTAAAATCACTTGGATATATAGCCACTTGCCTTGAGCAAATGCCGAGTAGAACCACCTTTTGCTTGACTTAACGGTGGCCTTACTGTCTGAACGTGCTAAAATAAGGTGACCGGAAAATTTAGCCGCAAATTGATCCTTCGACATTTTCTTGATCTTAAGCTTGTTTTCGGTGCTCGCAAATTTGACTGTTCCGTTAGTTTTGATATCTGTCAGGATAAAAGAGCTACCATCCACCCAAAATCCTATCATGGGACAATGGCTTTGCGATAGATTTTTTGCAGGGATATTGCCAAAACTTGCGACATATCCAATCTCTCTCAAAACGCTCACCATTTCCGCAGGCGAAAACGTATCGCTCGGAGTGGCAGGAAGATCTCTTATCGCCGCTTCGCTGTAGGCTTCGCCCTGGTCTCTGAGGAACCTCTGGAGCGTTTGTACCAGTTTATCTTCCGAAGATTTAGTGGCGGCCCCTGGGGAGAGTTCGTCAATTTTTACATCAAGCTCGCTAGCATAGTAATCGCCAGCGCTATTTTCGATTGGTTTCGATCCGGACACAGACGTCATTTTTCTGCCTTAGTTGTTTTTTTATTTGCACTAAGCCCGAGCTTTTTAGACAGCAGGCCGGAGCTTGCAAGCATTTCAAAGTCTAATTTTAGCAGCTCTGATTCCATTGAGATTTTTTGGTCTGAAGTCCGATATGCTTTTTCTTCAGCTTGAATTAATTGGCGAACCGAGGTTTGGCCGGTTGGGAGTTGTGACCACATGATTTTTAGCTCATTTTGCGATGAGACCTCTTGTGCGGCGAGTGTTTTCAGTGAAGCGATGAGGGTGGACCGTCTGCTGAGAGCGGTATCTAACTCTCTTTTTCCAGCCAGCTTGGCCCCCTTTAGTTTCTGTTCGGCTGCTTTCAGATTTGCAGCCTGAGCCGCGGTATTTGCTTTGCGCCGGCCACCATCTCCTATAATCCACGCTAATTCCACACCGATTGCGTAGGTCGTACGTTCGTCCTTCTCCATCGGCGAAGATACGCCAGCCTTGAAGCCGAGTGTTGGTTTTTCGCTTCCTTGAGCGGCAATAAGGCTCTGTTTGGCTGCTAATACTTGAGCTGATGTTTGCAGTAGAATAGGTGCACTGCTCCAGTTGCGTTGAATTTGGATGAGGTCTGCTGATGTAAGAAGCGATTGCGGGGTTGATAGATTTTTTGGAACACTCCCAAAAAACACCATGTAACTGGCCGATGCCGCAGCAATTTGCGCATCTATGTTGGCTTTTTCTAGCAAAAGAGCCCGCACAGCTATCTCTGCGGAGGCACTTGCGCTCTTATCGATCATCCCACTCGTAACCAGTGTCTCCATCTGCGTTAGCATTTTCTCAGTTTTTGTCGTGAGCGTCTGCAGTAATTTGTCACGAGCGTTCAGCGTGGTGAGCTTCACCCAAGCAGCAGCGGCATCCTTGGCTGTATTATTGGCAACCATTTCCACGTCTAT
>DLZA01000125.1 GCA_003447515.1 Paracoccaceae bacterium | reverse complement strand
CCCAAAATGCATCTAGAACCTTTCCTCCAATCGATGATCCAAAGACACTTTTAAACAAAATATCTGCTGCATTGAATGCACAAACATGAGCATTTTATTTCCGATAAAACGCATGATATCCGGTGATAATTTTCTCCAAAACTTTTCATTGGCCCAAGACACTCTTTTGGCAGAACTCGCTGGCAAATCTATCGCAATTGTGGGCAACGCGCGCAGCTTAAGTGAGCAAAGCCATGGCATGAAAATCGATGCTTGCGATGTAGTAGTCAGAATGCACGCAGCCCCATTAGTCGCTCCAGAAAGTCACGGTCGTAAAACAACCTGGCTTGCACTTGGCATGCCCGTTAATCCATCCATTATAAGCGCCCGCGCACCCACTCGCCTTCTATGGATGGCCAAAAAACGCAAACGCGTACAGTACCATATTGCTTCAGCCAAAGGATTCTACCTGCACCCAAAATCAGACTGGGACATCATAGCTAAAGACCTGTCCGCCCCACCAACTACAGGGGCTTTAATTATCGACCTTGCCCAACGCTCAAATGCGGCACAAATTAATTTATTTGGGTTTGATTTCTTCGCGAGCCTATCGCTCTCCGGGCGTCGCACAGCTGCTCAGGTACCCCACGATTTCGCCGCTGAGAAGCAGTTTGTAAGGAACCTAATGGAAAAGGACGCGAGGGTTGTATTGCATGGCCAGACCAACTAACCCCCTTCATTAGAAAATTAGAGGTAAGTTATGGATCGCCACGCTTCAATTCTTGACGCAATTGACACCAATTTGTCAGGTTTACAGGCTGTTAAAAATGCGCTTGGCGCACCCAAGCTCAGCGCTGCTCTAGACAAAGCCTTGATTCTCATTTCAGAAATGGAAGGTCGCTTGATAGTTGCTGGTGTGGGGAAAAGTGGCCTGATTGGCCGAAAGCTTGCTGCCACATTTTCATCAACTGGCACTCCCGCTTATTTTGTCCATCCCGCTGAAGCAAGCCATGGCGATCTTGGGATGATTCACTCCCAAGATGTTGTCATGCTACTCAGTTGGTCCGGAGAAACAAAAGAGTTATCTGATCTTTTGGGTTATGCACGACGTTTTGGTGTACCTGTAATTTCTATAACTGGAGGGGTGAACAGCACACTTGCGCGGTCCTCCGATGCGCCATTAGTACTACCTAAAGTAACAGAGGTGTGTCCTCACAACCTCGCACCGACCACTTCGACGCTGTTGCAATTAGCTGTGGGCGACGCATTGGCCATAACACTTTTGAAAATGAAAGGTTTTACCGAAGAAAGCTTTCGAGATTTTCACCCTGGCGGAAAATTAGGTGCGGCGCTTACACCAGTACAAGATATTATGTATAAAGGGACCGATGTGCCAACGATTGCATCAGACGCTCCCATCATCGAAGCTCTTGGAGAAATCTCTCAAAAAACTTTGGGTATCGTTGGTGTAACCAATAAGGATGGCACGCTTTTGGGTGTGATCACAGATGGCGATGTCCGCCGCTACTTAGAGTCAAACTCCGAAAGGTCAATGAAAGATGCGTTGTGGGGAACCCACGCGCGATCCCTAATGACGCCTGGATCCGTATCCTTAGAACCCGAACGTCTAAGCGCACGCGCACTTCATATTTTGCAGAGCAACAAAATTTCGGCAGCTTTTGTTGTTGAAAATGACAGACCTGTTGGTGTTGTGACCCTCATTCAACTGCTAACTTTGGGTGTGGCATAACTCTTCAACCGCAGATCAGATATGTAAATGAGACCTGCACCCAATAAAGCATTGCATCAGCCGATTGCGATTTTCACTTGAACCTGTGCTTTGACAAAGCAATTACGAATTCAATATTAGATTTACAAACCCGTAACGTGCTACTGGCCTAAAGAAACGGAACTATAGCCTTAAATGCCCATGTCACCAAATATGCGCGGCGCAGCATTAATGTCTGCCTCTATGGCCGGGTTTGCGCTGAATGATACCGCACTTAAATATGGAGGAGCGGACGTTGGTCTGTTTCAAGCAATATTTATACGGGGAATCTTTGCCACAGCAATCATGGGCGTTTTTGCATTTTTGTTTGGAGCGTTTAAAAATCTACCTAAAATTCGTGATGTGCGCTTAATTGGATTGCGGTCTCTGGCGGAAATTGGAGCAACACTTGCATTCTTGACAGCGTTGTTCAACTTACCACTCGCCAATATCACAGCAATTCTACAGGCCTTGCCCCTATCCATTACTTTTGCCGCAGCCATATTCTTAAACGAGCCCATAGGGCGCCAACGTATTGCAGCCATCATGGTCGGCTTTATCGGCGTCATGATCGTCGTCCGACCTGGCCTCGCCGAATTTAACGCTTATTCCCTGCTTGGCATTGTCGCAGTCGCTTTTGTAACACTCCGTGATCTGACCGCACGCCAATTAAGCCCATCGGTAACGTCGGTACTCGTCGCGTTTGTTGCGTCGATTGCTATAACGCTTACAGGCGCAATCGGAGTTGTGCTGACACAAACCTGGCGCCCACCAACATCATTCGAATTTGGTACGCTCGCACTTGCTGCAGTATTTTTAATGATTGGTTACTACTGCTCGGTAGCAACAATGCGCATCGGTGACGTAGCAATCGTTTCTTCGTTTCGGTACACCGTTATGCTCTGGGCTATTACGCTTGGTTGGTTGGTCTTCGGCGACGTTCCGGATCTTTGGACGTTTTTAGGCATCTGCATTATTCTTTTGGCTGGTTTATTTACCATCTGGCGTGAACGCAAGTTGGCAAAAAAAACAAAACATTAAGATCAAAGCATGGGTTGCGAACCGCATCAATGAAATGCCTTATACTTCAAAAAGGAGATCACCATGCCACAGAATATCACAAACCACGTGAAAGACATGATCGCGTCAGCAAATGCAGAAGTCACAAGCATACCTACGCAGGAAGCTTTTGCCTTTGTGGGTAGCGATGACCATGTAATCGTTGACCTGCGCGACCCTCGGGAAATCACGCGCAGCGGAAAAATTCCAGGTGCATTTTCTTGCCCAAGAGGCATGCTAGAATTTTGGATTGATCCAGACAGCCCCTATCACAAGGATTTATTCAACCAGGACAAAACATACGTGTTTTATTGCGCCAGCGCGTGGCGCTCCGCCTTGTCTGCCAAACTCGCACAAGACATGGGTCTCAAACCTGTTGCCCACATTGAGGGTGGCTTTGGCGCTTGGCAAAAAATGGGTGGCCCGATCGAAGAGGTCGACTAAATCGACACCCTTTTCTCAATAATCAGTCTGTTTCTTTGGCATCCTGAATAACATTCATACCCGCGAGCCCACTTTTACCCAAATCAACTGAAGCAAACGGCCCACCATGGCACATATGGCCCAGATCTTTTGGATCCATCGGTGGCTCATTTGCCAAAACTTCTGCAGCAACATCTTCGGCATTGTCTTTCGGGCGATATCCTAGGAAGGCCGCATTCGCATTATCCACAGGCGCACGGTCATTGTTAGACACGCCATAAATGATCGAAAAGCCAGTGACAGGTGTATCAATACAACGCGTTACAAGTTGGATAAGGTCATCATAAGACAAATAAGATCCAAGGGCTCGTGCATTGTTGGGTTGCGCACAAGACAGGATGCGCATGTGCACACTCTCCATTCCACGCTTTTCCCAATACATACGTCCCAAATCCTCCGTAAAGCACTTGGCCAGCCCATAGAACGTATCAGGGCGATGTGGTACTTCTGTCCCAATGAATTCATTCTTGGGATACATCCCAACCGCATGGATAGATGACGCGTAAACCACACGACGCACCCCATGTTTGAAACCGGCCTCCCAAACGTTATAAGACCCAACAAAATTCGGCCCAAGGAGCTGCTCGAAGGGGCCCTCATCTACAAACGCACCCATGTGAACGACCATTTCAGCACCTTCAATGATGCGCATCATATCATCCATACTGGCAAGATCGCCTTGCATGTAGGTCTCACCCGCATAGATCTTTCCAATGTCTTCTTTGATGTCTGTGGAAACCAATTCGTTGCACATCTTGCTTAGCGGCTCACGCAAGTACGATCCCAGTCTTCCAGCGGCCCCAGTAAGTACAATTTTCTTCATGGTTTTATTCCTTTATCTTCCCTTTAACCGTTTCCAATAGGGCATCAGACGCCTTGGCAAGTAATCCCGTATCCGACCCACAGGCCACAAAATTAAATCCATCGTTCAGCAAACCCGCAGCAAAATTAGGGTCCATCACCAACGTGCCCACAGGCACACCTTTAGCGATTAGCGCCTGAGCCGCTGGTTTTATAACATCCCAAACCGCCACATTCATTGGCTGGCCAACCAATCCCATATCCGCAGCAATATCGGCAGGGCCAAAAAATACGCCAGACACACCATCTACCATACCAATAGCCTCGGCCTGCGCGATTGCTGCGGTCGTTTCTAATTGCACCAGGACGGTAGTTTCTCCATCAACACTCGCAGCATAGTCAGTCACTCGCCCAAACTTATTAGCCCGCGTATTGCCCGACACACCCCGCACACCTCGAGGTGGGTAACGCGTAGATGCAACCGCCTGTTCCGCTTCATCAACGCTTTGAATCATTGGAAACAGCAAGCCTTGCGCACCCAAATCTAGTAGCCGCTTCACTGCCACGGTATCGTTCCAATCAGGCCGTACAATAGCAGTTGTTTCGTAGGACGCAAAAACCTGCAATTGGGCCAAAACCGAATGAAAATCATTTGGCGAATGCTCCATATCTATCAGTGCCCAATCAAATCCGGACGGGGCAGTAACCTCTGCACCAAATCCACTACATAGACCGATCCATAACCCGAGCTGTTTCTCACCCACTTTCAGTGCAGCCTCAAATGGATTGTGTTCTAGATCCATCAGATGTGCTCTCCTGTTGCGATCGCTGCCCGCACTTTTGCAATGTCAGCCGTAGTCAGGCCATAATCTTTAGCAGCAGTGCGTTCTGAAATATATCCGCGTGCTAGGTCGCGTTTCACCAATGTAAGATCACGGTCCGAGACTGAGCCGTATCCTGCACCCCCGGGAAATGCCATCATCACCTTGCATCCATGCGGCACAAACTGTTTGCCTTTACCTTTCATCGGTACGCCGTCATCGCGCATGATCGTGGTTGCTGCACCTTCACTGCCCCCCCTTCGGCCACGTGCTGGATGATCAATACGATCAAACATGGCCTGAATATCAAACTCATATCCTGTTCTTGCACCAACTTCCATATATTGACCAAGCCCACCGCGGTACTGCCCAGCACCACCACTGTCAGGGCGCAATTCTTTACGCCAAATGATTACCGGACCCACATGTTCTGTCGCCTCAACAGGCATTGTCATCACACCCGACGGAAATGCTGTTGCATTCAATCCATCAAACTCTGGTCTCGCACCCGAACCGCCCGAGTTGAAGGTAAGAACTTCGGATCGCAAGGTATCGGTAGGGACTGGCACATCTGTTCGCGAGCGCAGTGACACTTGAAAATTGCACAAACACCCCGCACCTTCAGCCGGAACCAAACCTGGTACAATTTTATCAAACGCATCATACACCGTATCAGGTACGAAATGCCCAACAATATGGCGTAGCGCCACTGGAGCAGGATGCACTGCATTCACAATCGTTCCCTCTGGCGCAATAATCTCAAACGGAGCAAGGCTAGCGGCATTGTTTGGAATTTCAGGCGCAATCGCTACTTTTAACGCATAGCAGGCATAAGCTTTGGCATAAACTAGAGGACAATTGATCCCTTTTCTATCAACACCCGATGTACCCGTAAAATCAGACACAATCCGATCCTTGTACACTGTGACCTTAACCCTCAGTGTGATGGGTTTATCAAACCCATCCACTGTCATTTCCCCATCCGCCGAAGTATGAGGCAGTGTTGCAATCCGCTCCAGCGTAGCTCGGCGTGAGTTGTCGAGAATGAACGCTGCAATCCCATCAAGATTTTTCAAATCAAACTCAACCATCATGTCGATCAAACGACGATGACCAATCTCGTTACAAGTTGTCAGCGCATAGATATCTCCAACTAGTTGGTTAGGGTCGCGCACGTTGCCTCGAATGATGCGCACAAGGGTCTCATCCACTTTGCCTTCTGCCGCAAACTTCATGATTGGGATATATAATCCCTCTTCGTATACACTATGAGCATCAGCCCCAAAACCTCGCCCCCCGATGTCAACGATATGGGCCGTACAAGCGAAAAATCCAACCAATGCGTTCTCATGAAAAGACGGTGTCACCATGGTGATATCGTGCAAATGACCCGTACCTTCCCACGGATCATTGGTTATATAAACATCGCCTTCCAAAATATTCTTTTTTCCTATGCGACGTATGAAATGCCCTACTGCATCAGCCATCGCATTGACGTGGCCAGGTGTCCCGGTTACCGCCTGTGCTAGCATCGTGCCATGCACGTCGTAAACGCCCGCTGACAAATCACCTGCTTCACGCACACTGGTGGAAAAAGCAGTCCGCACCAGCGCTTGCGCTTGTTCTTCAACCACAGAAATCAGGCGGTTCCACATCACTTGATACGCAACAGCAGATGGATATGTCATGGGTCAGCCCTTCACTTTCAACATTATATCAATGCATCCGTCAGGCTGACGGATCGCATTCCGGCTACTTGGAATAATAATCGTTGTTTCGTCTTCAAACACCACGCCAGGTCCTTCAATGAAATTTCCAACTTCCAATTTTGAACGATCGTACCTGGAACAACTTACAAATTGATCCAGAGCTGGATCAAAGAACAACCCATTCCCGTTCATCCGAGCAGTCGTGCCCCCAACATGCTGAGCAACTTTATCAACTGTTTCAGGTGGTGTAGTTGCGTTCACAGACCAAACCGTAATCTCGATATTGAGTCCTTGAACCGTACGCCCAAACAACTTCGCATAATCCTCTTCAAATAAACGTTCAAACGTAGCTGCATCAGGGTTTAACGCTTGGTCTCGGGTCAGCACAACTGGGATTTCCCAACCTTGGCCTGAGTAGCGCATATAAACTTTGAACTCAGACAGGATTTCTGCCACAGCATCGCAGCTGCGCACGAATCCTGTCGCTTCTTCCTGCAATGCTGCTAACAAAATCTGAATGCGTGGCGCATCAAACTCCGAGAGTTTCATGTAATCCGATCGGTTTGCTTCAAACGAAAATGGTGCGCGCAGGAAACCAATCGCAGATCCAACACCCGCTCCCGGAGGAACCAGCATTCGCTTCACACCCAACTTCTCGCACAACCGACCTGCGTGCAACGGAGCTGCTCCACCGAAAGCAATCATAGTGTATTGAGAAAGGTCCTCACCGTTTTCTACCGCATGTACTCGCGCTGCATTGGCCATGTTTTCGTCTACAACTTCCGCCACCCCAAACGCCACCGTTCGCGCATCCATATCAAGTGTTTTACCCAAAACCGTTTCCAAAGCTGCTACAGATTGATCCTTATGGAGTTGGATCGACCCACCCGCAAAATTATCAGCATCCAGCTTACCCAACACCAAATCTGCATCCGTCACTGCAGGCTTATCCCCACCACACCCATAACACGCTGGCCCTGGTTCAGAACCCGCACTTTCCGGGCCAACACGAATTTGCCGCATCGCATCTACATGAGCAAGCGAACCGCCACCTGCACCAATCTCAACCATATCAATCACAGGAATTGATATCGGCATCCCAGATCCCTTCTTAAACCGATAGGTTCGCGCAACCTCAAAAACACGGCTCGTTTTTGGCGTTTGGTTTTTAATCAAACAAATTTTCGCAGTGGTCCCACCCATATCGAAGGACAGGACTTTACCCAGTCCATAACGTGCCGCAATGTTTGCTGCAAAAACTGCACCGCCCGCTGGACCAGATTCGACCAAACGCACAGGAAAATCCGCAGCGCTTTCAAGGGAAATAATCCCACCACCAGAATGCATTAAGAAAACGTTGCAATCAACATCCTCATCCCGCAGCCGCCCTTCTAAACGTCCAAGATAGGATTTCATTAATGGTTTGATATAAGCGTTTGCAACTACAGTGTTGAATCGCTCGTATTCGCGCATCTGCGGCGAAACCTCTGATGAAATCGAAATCATCGCATTCGGCATTTTTTCCGCAACAACCTCAGCCACCATACGCTCATGCGCATCATTTAAATACGAATGAATAAGTCCAACGGCGACACTTTCGTATCCCGCCGCGGCCACACGCTCCACAACGGCTTCCACCTCAGCGCGAACAAGCGGAATCAATACATTTCCGGTCGCATCAACCCGCTCTTTAATGGTATAGCGCATCTGACGCGGCAACAGCGGCTCTGGGAGTATAAGATTGAGATCGTACTGTTCAAATCGGCTCTCGGTGCGCATCTCAATCACGTCACGAAACCCATTAGTTGTGATCAATGCTGTTTTTGCCCCACGCCGTTCAATCAATGCGTTAGTAGCCAAGGTTGTCCCATGAATGATCTGTCTAATCTCTGAGGGCATGACTCCAGCCTTGGTGCAGACCTGCTGCATTCCGTCTATTATGGCATTTTCAGGTGCAATATACGTTGTCAAAACCTTGGTGGAATAGCTCTCGCCACCTCGCTCAAGCACCACATCCGTAAATGTACCACCGATATCCACACCCAATCGAACAGATTGCGCTTCCATAACAACCACCTTCATTTAGAATGTTCTATTTTGACCAGCAAGCTGCCAATCTGCAAATCAATTGTTTTCTGCAGCATAAATTATTCGGAACTACACACAAATCCAAAGAGCATTAAACCTTTGGAAATATCACAAAACGTCCAGGCTTTATTGCCATGTCGCAACGGATCAACATATGCTGGTCGACGCAAAGGTTTTTCAATTATGGCTAAGATACCAAAGGATGCAAACCATCCAAAACACAGGGTGAATCCAAAACCTCAAATTGAAACAGCAAGTCCTCACAGAACCTGATAGGTTTGAATTTCCAACACCAACCAGTTGTTACCTGACCACAATTTAAGTTTCCTGAGTTGAGATCAAAATTAAAACAGCTAATGCGTTTTGTTTCCCAACGTAATAAGAGAAAAAACTTCTTAAACTATACAAAATCGATGCAATAAGATTTACAAGGCAGTCAAAAGTACAACAAATTGACACTGGCTCATACAGGAAATCAAAATGGCAATTTTTGAACTGCGAACATATCAAATTTATGTTGGCCAAATGACCGAGGTCATCCGGATTTATCGGGACTTTGGCTGGCCTGCACTGGAAAAGGGCGGCTTTGATGCCAAGCTAGTTGGATATTTCACCTCAGATACTGGTGAATTACACCAGCTCGTGCATTTGTGGAAATTTGATGATGATGCTGATCGCAGAAACTTCTGGAGCGGTCTCTTCAAAAATGAAGACTTCATGGTCTTCGCAGGCAAAATCAGACCTTTGATTATGAGCCAGAAAAACCAGTTGTTACAGGCTGCTCCGTGGGGGCCTCACCCCTGATCTTAAGCGTGTTAGATTTAGAGCGATTTATATTGGTATTTCAAAAGGATGATTACAATGCAAGCTTGGGAAATTATTTCTGGTGATGGCGTAGATGCCCTGAACCTAAACGAGCGCGAAATACCTATCCCGAGTCCTGGACAGGTGCGGGTACGCATGAATGCGAACTCTATCAATTACCGAGACTTGATTACGATCGAGGGAGCGGGTGCTCGCAAGTTGCCGTTTCCAACTATACCAAATTCTGATGGAGCTGGTGTAGTAACAGCCGTAGGTAAAGGAGTTAAATTGAAAGAAGGGGATAGGGTTACCTCTTGCTTTTTTGAAGAGTGGACAGCTGGGGAAATTGGCGCTTCAGTCATGGCTTCGGCGTTGGGAGGCGCTCGACAGGGCGTCCTGGCAGAAGAGGTCGTTTTACCAGAGCACGGTGTTATCCCCACACCAACCAGCCTAACCGATGAGGAAGCCGCAACCCTTCCGTGTGCAGCACTAACTGCGTGGCATGCACTCACTCTTCCACGGCCAGTGAAAGCTGGGGAAACTGTGCTGCTACTTGGAACCGGTGGTGTTTCTGTTTTTGCCCAGCAATTTTGTTCCATAATGGGTGCACAGACAATCGTCACCTCATCTTCGGACGACAAATTGAAAAAGATGAAAGCGCTGGGTGCCAGTGAAATCATCAACTATCAAACAAATCCTGAATGGGACGCAATTGTTTTGGAACTCACTGGCGGATCAGGCGTTGATCGCGTTGTAGAAGTGGGTGGCCCTGGAACATTTGACCGGTCAGTAAATGCCGTGAGAGTTGGCGGTATTATAGGTCTAATTGGTGTTTTGACAGGCGTTTCAGGTGCGACCAACCCAACACCGATAATGGCAAAATCTGTTACCGTTAAAGGAGTTTATGTCGGATCAAGGGCTATGTTTGCTGATATGAACCGCGCAATTGAAACCCACAAACTTAAACCAGTAATTGATCAAATTTTTGATTTTAAGGACGCACGATCAGCCTATCACACTATGCGAGGTGCCAAACATTTTGGAAAGCTGGTTATTAAAATGTAATGATACACCGGCCCAATTTGCGAATAATTGAAACGTGCTTATCCACTTCCCTTAGTCACTCAAAATTACAGTGACAAAGGTACTATTGCGCGCAAGGCCCTCGATGTCCGCGCATAAAACGCAATCAAGATTTTGAAAAAGCGTACTGTGCGTGGCAGGCCTTAAATACAGGCCGCACCACAACACAACAGATGTTTAGTCATTGATACAGAAGCGCCACTTATTCTGCAGCTTCAACATATTCTACCATCGGCGGACACGTGCAGGTAAGGTTTCGATCCCCCCACACATTGTCTACACGGTTTACAGGGGGCCAGTATTTGTCCACGCGGAAAGCACCGCGAGGAAAGCACCCTATTTCACGGCTGTACGGACGGTCCCAATCTCTAACTAAGTCCTCCATTGTATGCGGTGCATTCTTTAGAGGATTATTTTTGCGATCCATTTTGTCACCTTCAATCGCACGAATTTCCTCACGAATACCCAGCATCGCATCGCAGAAACGATCCAATTCAGCCTTAGTTTCAGATTCCGTAGGCTCCACCATCAACGTCCCGGACACAGGCCATGACATGGTAGGTGCATGAAATCCACAATCGCTCAACCGTTTCGCAATATCGTCAACAGACACATCAGCACTGTCTGCAAACGGACGCGTATCGATAATGCATTCATGCGCGACGCGGCCAGTTGGACCCTTATAAAGAACATCAAACGCACCCTCCAATCGCTTGGCAATGTAGTTGGCATTCAGGATAGCGACTCGCGTCGCTTGAGTAAGGCCCTCACCACCCATCATAAGGCAATAAGCCCACGAAATTGGTAACAAAGACGGCGACCCAAATGGTGCTGCACTGATAGCAGCGCCACCAGCGTTAGGATCACCTGGCAAATGTGGAATAAGATGATCTTTCACACCAATGGGTCCCATGCCTGGCCCACCACCGCCATGTGGGATACAAAAAGTTTTATGTAAGTTTAGGTGAGACACATCCCCGCCCAGATCTCCAGGGCGACTTAAGCCGACCATTGCGTTCATGTTTGCTCCGTCAATGTATACCTGACCTCCCGCATCGTGGGTGATTTGGCACACATCAATGACAGTTTCTTCAAACACACCGTGGGTCGATGGATAGGTAATCATACAACCCGCCAGATTTTCGCTATGTTCAGCAACCTTGGCCTTGAAATCCTCCAGATCAATATCACCGTTTTCAGCAGATTTCACAGGAATAACTTTCCAACCCACCATTTGTGCAGATGCAGGGTTTGTGCCATGCGCACTCATTGGAATTAGGCAGATGTTACGATGTTCTTCCCCATTTGCACGGTGATAGCCCACAATCGACAAAAGGCCCGCGTATTCCCCCTGCGCACCCGAATTTGGTTGCATCGAAATGGCATCATACCCAGTCACATCACATAATTTTGACGATAGATCATCGATCATTTCAGTATAGCCTTGCGCCTGATCCTTCGGGCAAAAGGGATGAAGAAGCGAAAACTCACGCCAACTCACTGGCATCATTTCCGCAGCAGAGTTCAACTTCATCGTACAAGATCCTAACGGAATCATGGCGCGGTCGAGCGCAAGATCGCGATCTGCCAGACGCCGCATGTAACGCATCATTTCTGTCTCAGCACGGTTCATATGAAAAACAGGGTGGGTCAGAAAATCAGATTTACGGATTAAGGCATCCGGTATGCGATATTCCGCCGTCAAATCAGTGTCGCGATCCGTAATTCCAAAAGCCCGCCAAACCTGCACAATTGTGGCAGGCCGTGTACGTTCATCGAGTGTTATTCCAACCTTAGTATCACCAACACGACGAAGGTTAATGCCTTCATCTACACCCGATTTCATAACCGCTTCCTGTAGTGGGCCAACCTCAACCGTAATCGTGTCAAAGAAATTCTTTGGTTCAATTTGGAACCCTGCATCCTCTAACCCACGTGCCATTCGCACAGTTTTTCGATGAATGCGTTGCGCAATTGCTTGGAGGCCTTCTGGCCCATGAAACACGGCATAGAACCCAGCCATCACAGCCAGCAGCGCCTGTGCCGTACACACATTCGACGTCGCTTTTTCACGACGAATATGCTGCTCCCGGGTTTGAAGGCTCAAACGGTAAGCACGGTTTCCATGGCTGTCGACAGACACGCCGACAATCCGCCCTGGCATATTGCGCGCATAATTCACCTTAGTCGCCATATACGCTGCATGCGGTCCACCATAGCCAACAGGCACACCAAAGCGCTGCGTCGTCCCAACAGCGATATCCGCTCCCATCGCACCCGGTTCTTTTAACAAGGTTAACGACAGCGGATCAGCTGAAATAATTCCAATAGCTTTGTTTTCATGCAACTGTGTAATTTCATCTGTAAAGTCTCGCAAATGCCCGAACGTACCAGGATACTGAAAGATCGCCCCAAACACGATGGTAGGGTCAAGATCATCAGGGTGGCCGACAATCACATTTATCCCTAACGGCTGCGCGCGTGTTTTGATTACTGCAATGTTCTGCGGATGACAGTTCTCATCCACAAAAAAACCATTGGCTTTGGATTTTCCCACCCGTTGCGCCATAGTCATAGCCTCAGCACAGGCGGTGGCCTCATCAAGCAAAGATGCATTCGCAATCTCTAGCCCTGTTAGATCAGACACCATAGTTTGAAAGTTCAACAATGCCTCTAGGCGACCCTGACTGATCTCAGGCTGATAAGGCGTGTAAGCAGTATACCACGCTGGGTTCTCCAGTATATTGCGCTGGATCGCAGGTGGCGTCACTGTGCCATGATAGCCTTGCCCGATTAGTGAAGTCAGTACCTTGTTCTTCGATGCTGTGACCCGCATGTAATGCAGAAGCTCACTTTCAGATTTTGCTTTCCCAAAATCCAAACGTTCTTTCTGACGAATTTTCGCAGGAAGCGTTTCATCAATCAACGCATCGAGGTCCTTCGCCCCTAAAAAATTCAGCATCTCTTTCATTTCACTTGGGCTAGGTCCAATGTGACGACGGTTGGCAAAATCGTAAGGCAAATAATCTGTGGGGCTAAAGGTCATGGTAATTATCCGTTTAAGAAATGTAGGATTTGTAGGCAGCTTCGTCCATGAAACCGTCCAGCTGAGATAAATCAGAGGCTTTGATCTTAAAGAACCAACCTTCTCCCATGGCGGACGTGTTGGCCAGCTCTGGGTTTGCAACCAACTCTTCATTAATCGCTATAATTTCTCCGTCTACTGGCGCCACAATGTCGGACGCAGCTTTTACACTTTCAATAACGACAATCTCATCACCTTGGGATACTTCATCGCCCACTTCTGGTAGTTCAACGAATACCAAATCTCCCAACTGTTCCGTGGCATGTTCAGTGATTCCCACCACAAAAACGTCACCTTCAGCTTCCATCCATTCGTGCTCTTCTGTAAATTTCATTTGGATCTCTCCTTCTTTTAATGTTTGTAATTATGGGGGACGAATGGTGGCTTCGTCCGTGTCATGGGCACACGTTTGCCCCTCATATCTGCAAAAATTGGTGCATCTGCATTCGCCACGGCGATCAAACCCAGCGCCATAGGGCCGTCAATTGAAGGACCAAAACCACCCGATGTCACAAGCCCAATCTCTAACCCTTCCGCGTTCACTAAAACAGTTCCACCACGCACAGGCCTTCCATCAGCTGTCAAACCAACACGCATGCGGCTTCGTCCAGCAGTAATCTCCTGCGCCAGTGCATCCGCGCCAATAAAATCACCACCAGCACGAAAATCTTTCGGAATGGCCCAAATAAGGCCAGCTTCTTGAGGGTTGATGTCTTCAGACAGATCTTGGCCATACAAGGACAAACCCGCTTCCAAACGCAACGAATCCCGGGCAGCTAATCCAATCCACTCTACGTCACTGTGCGAAATTAGCGATGTAATAAAAGTATCCAACTCACCCACAGGCAAGCCAACCTCAAATCCATCCTCACCCGTGTATCCCGAGCGCGACAGAAACCAGTCCTTTTTTGGCTCCATACCCGTCATGAAAGTCATATTCGCAACATCAAACCCAAGGTCTGCCAACACCACCTCTGCTTTGGGACCCTGAACCGCGAGGAAACCACGCTCAATTACACGAACATCTACAGAAAAATGTTGCGCGCAACTTTGGACGTGAGCCAAATCCTTATCCGCACAGCCAGCATTTGCAACAATTAAAAACCGGTCAATTGCCAGGCGTGTTACGATCAAATCATCAATGATGCCTGCAGCTGCGTTTAACAAAAAAGTATACTTCGCCTCACCAACTTCCTGCGTAACAGCGCTGTACGGGCACAAACGGGAAATCATCGCGCCAGCTTGCACACCTTCGACTTCAATGTGAAGCATATGTGAAATGTCAAAAAGACCTACTTTTGCTCGGGTATGCAAATGTTCTTGCTTTACACCAAGCGGATAGAACAACGGCATTTCGAAGCCGGCATATTCTCCCATTTTTGCGCCTGCATCGACATGTGCTTGATAAAGTGGCGTTCGTTTCATCTCTGTTCCAGTCTCAACACATAGGGTTTGCCCCGCAAAATGCGCGACACATATCCCCTCTGTCTTGAGCCTGAGAGACTCGGTTTCTCCACCAGAGAAACCTTACACCTTCGGCGCGGGCAAGCCCGTCTTTCCAGAGCGCTTAAAGTTCACGGTCCTTTTGCCTGAGAGATTTCGGGTGTTTCACCTTCGGCGGCAGCGACTTTGTCGCTACACTCTCCCGCGAACAGTTCTGACATTCTGTCAGATAGCATATCTCTAATACCTAAAATTTTTGATTAGACAAACAGATTTTTTTAGGGTCACGTAAAGCAATTTACTAGACATCAGCTCAGACCACGGATGGCCGCGTAAAAAATAAGGTGACCAAGAAGTAAACTGCGGATGAAGACATGCTTTAAATGATAATAATTACGGCAGAAGCGGAGAAGCTTATTTTCATGTTATATTAAGAAAAAACACAAACGTATGTGATCTCTAAAATTATTAAAAAAATGATGCTTTAGTTAACTAATTCCATCAATTGGAATTAGGACTAGTGCCCCTCCACCAAATCTATTTTCCAAAGCATCATGTGCTCGATGTGCATCCTGAAGAGGGATTTCTTGAACGTCTTCAATCGAAAGGTAGGCAGACTCAAATGCAGTGAACGCCGCAGTTGCCATATTTTTATATGCTTCTGGATTTTGAAGATAATGAAACAGGATAGGCCGGGACACAGTCAGGGATTTCGCAGCCAATTGGGGCATCTCCAGAGGTTTAACAGAACCTGAAGATTGTCCAAAATTAACCAAATGGCCGGTGGGTTTGAGCACATCCAAAGAGCCATAGAATGTGTCAGCACCAACAGAGTCATACGCCACATCAACGCCAATACCATCAGTAATATCACGGACGACTTTCGCAAAATCCATTTGTTGGTAAAGGATCGTGTGTGTACATCCTGATGCCTTCGCCTGTACCGCTTTTTCTTCACTTCCTACGGTGCCAATAACTGTGACACCAAGATATGACGCCCATTGGCACAGCAATCGGCCAACGCCGCCCGCTGCGGCCTGAACCAAAATAGTGTCACCTTCTTTGAGCTTTGCCACCTGCAAAATTAACATATTTACCGTCATCGCTCTTAATAAATTGCTAGCAACCACAGCATCTGGAACCTCACTTGGAACACGAAGAGCTAACCTGGAGTCGAGAAGCCGGTCGGAAGCATAGGCCCCATATCTACCCGTCACATAGGCAATTCTCTCCCCCACCGAGAAGCCATTCACACCCTCACCAACCTCCTCAATAACACCCACAGCCTCGCAACCCGGAGTGCCCGGTAGTGATAGGGTCTGGTATAGACCTGAACGGACGTATACATCATGAAAATTAACACCAATTCCAGTCTGCCGAATGCGAAGTTCGCCAAAAGCAGGCGAACCAATCTTTACCTCCTCTGGGGTCATGACATTTGAGTCCCCATATTCCCGGATAACGATTGCGGTGGGCATAGCTTATTTCCTCAATTTATTTTCCGTAATGATCGGTTCCAGAATTAACTCATCGTAGATGTTTGAACTCGGCCGCCTTTTTTTCATTTGCAGTGTTCAGGGTCTCTATGATGGTACTTTTCAGTTCTCAAATCTATCTCAAGATTTACTAAACAACTTGTCATTTTTGGCTCTTTTTAGGTATTTGATTTACTTCTCAGAGGGCATAAGCAGCCTCAGACCACTAGAAATAACAAACAGCACAGCAGCAACACAGACAATCGATGGTCCTGCTGGTGTATCAAAAATATACGCTGCACGTAGGCCAACTACAGAAGATATCATTCCGATAAAACCTGCCGTGAAAGCCATCCCCTCTGGCGTTCGTGACAATGGGCGCGATGCGGCAGCGGGAATAATCAACAAAGCGGCAATTAATAGAACACCGACAACTTTGATCGCGACTGCGACTGTAATGGCAAGTGCAAGAGTCAGTACCAGTTGTTCGCGCTTAGGATTTAAATCACTGGCATAAGCCAGATCTTCGTTCAACGTCGAAGTTAGCAAAGCCGACCAGCGCCAGCTTATCAGTAGAACAACGACTAAAGCGCCCCCCCAAATAATAGAAAGATCATTACGAGAAACAGCGAGAATATCGCCAAACAGATATGCCATCAGATCAATCCGGATACCCGACAAAAACGATACTGCAACAAGTCCAAAGGCTAGAGCCGAATGAGCCATGACGCCAAGTAAGGTATCCATTGCATACCCACGTCCAGACAATATGTTCACTAGCAAGGCCATCATCAACGCAACCGCAACCGTCCCAATAAATATTGATATGGAAAAGGCCAGGGACAATGCTACGCCAAGAACCGCAGCATGCGCTGTTGCATCCCCAAAGTACGCCATGCGTCGCCACACGACAAAGCAACCCAAAGGCGCAGCAGCGAGTGCAACACCAATACCGGCAAAAGTTGCACGCACCATAAAATCATCAAACATTATTCGTTTACCTCTACGTGATCGTGCGAATGGTCCACATGGTCGTGCCCATGATCATGTTCATGCCGATACAGAGCTAATGCGCCACCCGTCCCAGTGCCAAACAGTTCGCGATACTCAGGTGCGGAGGCGACAACAGCTGGCGTGCCTTCGCAGCACACGTGACCATTAAGACAGATCACGCGATCCGACGCGCTCATGACCACATGCAATTCATGACTAATCATCAAAACTGCACAGCCAGTATCTTGGCGCACCCGTTCTATTTGCTGGTAAAAGGAAGCGGATCCACGTTGGTCTAATCCTTGAGTAGCCTCATCCAACAACAACAAATCAGGTTTCTTGATCAAAGCGCGCGCCAGTAAAACACGCTGAAATTGCCCGCCCGAAAGATGTGATAATTGGGAAGCGGACAAATCAGGAACCCCTGCATGATGAAGGGCTTGGGTAATTTCCGACGGGGTAGCGCCGTGTGGAAGTTTTAGAAAGCGCTGAACGGTAATCGGCAGCGTTGCGTCAATATGCAGCTGTTGTGGAACATAACCAATCTGTATCCCATTGCGCTTGGTAACACTGCCTTGCTCGGATTGTATCGCCCCTATTATCGCGCGCAACAAACTAGTTTTACCTGATCCGTTTGGACCCACAATTGTTACAATTTCGGCAGATTCAATGCTCAAGGAGACACGCGTCAACGCAGATCGTGCACCATAATTAACACTTAGGTCTTTTACTTTAACAAGGGTCATACATTTGCCACATCAGAACATTTTGGGCAAATGCCCTCTGCTTCTACTACGGTGCGTTCAATCTGAAAGCCAATCGAACGCGCGGTTTCCCCAAGTATACCTTTTGCAGGCGAAGAATGCGTTTCAGCGACTGAATCGCACAAGCGGCAGATCATAAAGGCAGGTGCATGTGTTTCACCTGGATGGACACATGCTATAAATGCATTTAAGCGTTCTATCTTATGCACAAACCCGTTTGATACCAGGAAATCCAACGCGCGGTAAGCAATGGTTGGTTGCGAACTAAGGTTCGCTTCACGCAACTTATCCAAAATTTTATAAGCGCCCAGAGCACGGTGTTCCTGAAGTAAAACTTCCAAGACCTTGCGTCTAGTAGGCGTCAGTTGTAACCCATTGCGTATACACCACTTTTCTGCTTCTTCCAGGCTTTCACTAACACAAGTTGTATGGTCGTGCTGTGCGAACCCCAAAGGCGTATTGGTTTTAGCAGAAGGATCACTTGTCATGTTATAACATTTCGTTTAAAGGGGTTGTGATGTTATAAAATCACAAGGAGACCCTAATGTCCAGAAAGCTTCTTATACTCTCGCTCACTACTGCTTTATCTGGTGGTTTAGCCTCCGCAAAGGTGCCACAGGTCGCTGTTGATATAGCACCTGTACATTCGCTGGTAACGCGTGTGATGGACGGCGTTGGTGCTCCTAATCTGGTTATTCAAGTCGGAGCAAGCCCACACGAATATAATCTTAGGCCTTCGGAAGCACAGGCATTGCAGGACGCCAATTTAGTGTTTTGGATCGGTTCGGACCTAACGCCCTGGTTAGCAGATGCGATCCAAACCCTGGCCCCAAATGCCGTAACGACTGCGCTATTAGAATCCGAGGGCACAATCGAATTAGAATTCCGTGAAAGTGCGCTGTTTGAAGCCCATGCACATGACGATCATGATGAAGATAAGCAT
>DLZA01000285.1 GCA_003447515.1 Paracoccaceae bacterium | reverse complement strand
AACACCCCGCGGTTTGATCCGCGCAGACAAAATCGTTGTCGCAGTTTCCGGCCATACAACCACACTTACAGAAACGGTTGGGCTTAAACTGCCATTACGCACCATGAACCTGACTGCGTTCGTGTCAGAACCCGTCAAACCGCTCGTCGATGTGATTGTAAACTGCCCTGATGCTGGTTTCTATTTCAGTCAATCGGATAAAGGCGAAATGGTCATCGGCGGCGCACCGGATCAAGGACAGAGCTTTAGGCGCGACATCAAACAACATGTTTTTGAGGATACTGTCACGGCCATGTTATCCTTGTTCCCTGGCTTTAAGAAACTGAAACTTTTGCGGCAGTGGGGTGGGCATCTCGATATCGCCCATGATGCGTCTCCGATCCAAGATGAAACTAGTATCCCCGGTCTTTTCGTTACTGCAGGGTGGTGGGGCGGCTATAAAGCGATCCCTGCTGGGGGCCTGACACTCGCGCATCTTGTTGCCACAGGCCAACCACATCCACTGATGGCACCCTTCACAATAAACCGCTTTCGTCACCTCGATTATGTGATGGAAACCGGCACCACAACCGCGCGATAGGAGCAGTTCTATGATAAATATCCCCTGCCCTTTTTGCGGCCCACGAAATGAAAGCGAATTTTCGTTCGGTGGCCCCGTTAAACCGGACCGCCCAGACCCAAATTCCGTAACAGATGAACAATGGGTCGAATACCTTACTACTGTTCCCAATCCGCTTGGTGCTGTTCAGGAACGTTGGTGGCATGTTCGGGGGTGTGGCACATGGCTTACGATTTGGCGCGACACCCGAACCCATGACATTGTTAAGGGGCCAAATGATGCTTAATCGTCTTTCGACTGGTGGTCGCATAGACCGTTCCAAACCGCTTAAGTTTAAGTTCAATGGCAAAACATACACTGGTTTTTCTGGGGATACATTGGCGTCTGCACTGATTGCTAACGGCGTTTCATTGACAGCACGCAGTTTCAAATACCACCGTCCGCGCGGCATCGTTGGTGCGGGCGTTGAGGAACCTTCCACGCTCGTCGAATTGCTTGGTGGTGATGCTTCGGGCAACCGCCCTGCAACAACGGTTCCGCTCACCGAAGGTCTTGCCGCGCGGTCTGTAAATTGCTGGCCTTCGCCAAACTTTGATCTTGGTGGGTTAACCCAAGTTGCGACACGTTTTCTGCCTGCTGGTTTCTATTACAAGACATTTAAATGGCCTAACTGGCATGTCTTTGAACCAACTATCCGCAAAGCTGCTGGCCTTGCGACTGCGCCATCATGCCCGCCCACGACAGGTCATTTCGAAAACCGCTACGCCCACACCAATCTTTTGGTTGCTGGCGCAGGTCCCGCTGGCTTGATGGCTGCTCTCACCGCGGCGCGCGCTGGAAAGCGAGTTATGCTTGTGGACGAAGGTATTGAACCCGGCGGCTCACTCCTCAGCACTTCGCAATCGATTGGGTCTCTTCCTGCCCTTGATTGGGTGGCTGAGGTCGTGGACGAACTTGCCGACAATCCAAACGTCACACACATGCAGAATGCCACCGTTTGGGGATACCGTGAGCACAACTATTTGATGGTGCACGAACGGAGCCCAAAGAATCCGTCTGTGATTGAACGAAACTGGCGCATACGCGCGGGTCATGTTATCACCGCCACTGGCGGGATCGAACGCACCATGGTGTTTGGCAACAACGAACGTCCAGGTATCATGCTGGCCTCTGCTGCACAAACTTACGTCAATCGGTATGCCGCATGCCCTGGTCGGAATGCAGTAATTTTTACCAACAACAACAGTGCCTATTCCGTCGCCGCTGACCTTATAGCAGCGGGTGTAAAGATTGCAGCAATTGTCGATAGTCGCGCAACAGTGCCAATTGAGGCAGAAACCTTAACGACCCAAACAACAATTTATGCTGGGTCCGTTGTTACCACAACTTTAGGGCACAAACACATCCGTGCAGCAATCATAGAGCCCATCAACGGGGGGGAAGCGTGCACCATTCCTTGTGACTTATTGGCCCATTCAGGGGGATGGAATCCCACAGTGCACCTGTTTTCACAATCGCGTGGCACTTTAAAGTACGACAAAATCTACGCCACTTTCCGTCCAGATCAGCCTCATCAATCTACAACTTATGCAGGGGGTTTCACCTTAGCTGAGGCCTTACTATCCGGAACAGAAGCGACAGCGGTAGCATTAAATATCTCCGCCCAAGATATACCAGTTACTGCCAACGTGCCCTATGCGATAGAGCCTCTTTGGCGCGTCGAAAACAGCAAGGGCAAAGCATTCCTCGATATCCAAAACGATGTCACAGTTGATGACGTTCACCTAGCGATCCGCGAAGGGTATTCTAATATTGAGCACGTCAAACGTTACACCACGGGTGGGATGGGGATCGATCAGGGTAAGACAGGAAATATGAACATCATTGGCGCCGTTGCATTGCAACAAGGAGTGCCAATGGATGAAATTGGCACAACTACATTCCGCGCGCCTTATACACCGATTTCCTTCGGTGCGATTGGCGGATTGCGCGAGGAAAGCGTTGTTCTGCCATACCGTCACACGCCTCTTACGGACTGGAACCATACTGAGGGCGCTTTTATGTATGAGGCTGGTGCCCGATGGCGACGCCCAGGATACTTCCCGCATGCCGGAGAGGATTTCCAAACAGCTGTGAACCGAGAGTGTCGCGCAGTCCGGGAAAAAGTTGGTGTTTATGACGGCTCGCCACTCGGTAAATTCGAGCTCAAGGGCTTGGATGTTGACCGTTTCCTAGATCATATTTACACCAACATCATGTCGACCCTGAAACCTGGTCAATGTCGCTATGGGTTGATGCTGTCTGACGATGGGTTGATCGCGGATGACGGTGTTGTAATGCGCTTGTCCGAGCACCGATGGATCGTGTCAACCTCCACAGGCCACGCCGACGCGATGAACGGCCACATGGAAGAACTGCTACAAACCCAATTCCCCGATTGGAACGTGTTTCTAACGACCGTGACCAGTCAATGGAATAATGCGACGGTTTGTGGACCTAATGCGCGTGAAGTTTTACAAGCCTTGGGCACCGATATTGATCTATCGCCCAAAACATTTCCTTTCATGTCCTTTCGTGACGGCAAGGTTGCAGGCATTCCCGCACGCATTGTGCGTGTGTCCTTCACTGGTGAATTATCCTTTGAGGTAAACGTCGCGCCGCGCGACTTGCGCAGCCTGTGGGACAAAATATTGGCCGCTGGTGCACCATTTGGCATTATGCCCGTAGGTTCAGAAGCCAGCCACGTGTTACGCGTCGAAAAAGGGTTCTTGTCTCTTGGCCACGAAGTAGATGGCCCTGTAGATGCCCATGACCTTGGAATGGGTTGGGCATTGTCAAAAAAGAAACCCGATTACTTGGGCAAACACGCCGTCAACCTGCGCCGCGCTGGCACGGCAAACCGCCGCGAGCTCGTCGGCGTACTGCCCGAACCAGATTGTATGATACCTGAAGGTGCGCCCCTGACACCCAATGGGCAGAAAACGACCACTGAAGGGTTTGTCACAGCCTGTGTTTGGTCCGTAGTTCATAATCGTTGGATCGGGCTCGCGCTATTGAAAAATGGTCATTCCCGTCACGGCGAAACGGCCCATGTGCGCCTAAAAGATGGCGTCATCATTCCGTTAAAAATCACCGCCCCGGTCCATTACGACCCACAGGGTGAGAAGCTGAGGTCTTAGCCTATGTCCTATGATGTAACCACTGACCGCCTACCCACCTTCGCAATTTTTGATTTCAAGGGGACGCGAAAAACTTTGGAGAAATGGACTAAATTCACGCTCCCTGATGCACCTAACAGGTTCATAGTAAATACCGGCGTCATTCTGTGCCACATAGGGCCAGATCATTGGCTGCTCCGCGCGCCTCTGGACCGAGAGGAAACGTTGGAATCTCAGCTCAAACCAACTAACGCACCAGCGGATATCAGTATTGTCCGAATTTCTGACACCCAAACCTTTTTTAGCATCACAGGTCCAAATGCTGCCGAGGTAATCAGTATAGGATGTCCGATGGATTTACACGAAACCGTATTCCCCCAAAATAGCGTCAGTTTCAGCGAATTCTTTACGGTCAAAGCACTGATCATGCGAATTCCACTGGGTTTCGAAGTGGCCGTAGAGCAATCATACGCAAATATGATTGCCGATTACCTTGACCGCGCCACCGCGTAACACACCAGCTAAAGCCGAATTTGCACCATACCACCCTCAATACGTGTTTCTAGCATTCTCATCGGCTTCATTGCCGGCGCGCTTACCGGCTTTCCATTACGCACATCAAACGCACCTTGATGCAAAGGACATTCAATGACGTGGCCATCAAAGTATCCATCACACAAATCCGCCCCCCCATGATTACACAGCGCAAGTGATGCATAGACACCGCTTGGAGCGTCATAAATGGCCAGTCTTCGCGAACTAACATCCACCCGCGTAACCCAGTTCTCTTCAAGTTCGGATACCGCAATAATATCGCACCAAGGCTTTTCGGCCATGTTTACACTTGCCGCGCCAAAATTTGGCGTAGGATATCGCGATGAGCAGCAAAGTATCCGCCTCGCTCCACATAAATGTGATCTTTAAGTTTTTCATGTAATCGCGGCAACGCATGAAAAGGTACAGAAGACACATAATGATGTTCCGCATGGTAGTTCATGTTCCAGCACAAAAACCGCCAAGGAAGGGAGACAATATTCGTGCGCGTATTAGCGTGCATCTGCGCTACTGTCGGGCGTCCCACGTGTTCTGTCATGCGGATGAACCGCATGACAGGCTCACCCAAGATCATTGGAATACCCCAATACCAAATTAACCCCCACCACCCTGTGACAGCCATACCAATTAAGATCATTGCGTAAATACTCAGCATTATTCGCGCGTCCCAATACACGGATACGTATTCCTCTTTTGGAATGAAACGCAGTTCAACATCGTTCAATTCACCCTGCGCGTGCCTAAAAACTTCAGTAAGTTTTGCACGCCAATATGGAATGGCCGACAAGTACCAGAAATACCCCATCATTGTTTGGGGCAATGGGATCATTTCCGGATCCTTTCCATGCAGTTGCGTATATGTGTGATGGTCGCAATGCTCATATCGAAAGAAACGATGCGGCAATAAGATAACCAAACCGCAAATTTG
>DLZA01000338.1:2049-3457 GCA_003447515.1 Paracoccaceae bacterium | reverse complement strand
GATGGTGAATTTGGTACCGCCGCGGCACTGTCTACTATTCTGCTCTTAAGCACCGGTATTTGTGTCTTTGCCGTATTCCGATTTGCAGAAGACCGTGAATCCGCGGTTTTGTAGGAGGACGACATATGAATTTTGACCTCTTCTCGCGCTCAAAATACCGCGCTAATGACAAGTCTGGGGATGATGTAGCCTTAGTTCTTCCTGGTGTTTGTTTCGGCGTCTTAGATGGCGCAACGGATGCTGAAGGACGAGATCTAAATGGCGTTCCCTATGGCCGAGCTGCCTCAATGGTGGCTTCCCAAATCCTGGCTGAAATCCTGTTGCCATATCAAAACAGAGAAAAAGACGCAGAAACACTGTTGGCAGATCTCTGTACGTCTTATGCGAGGGCATTTGAGGACTACGACCTTGATCAGCTTCCAGCCACCACTGTGGCTATGGCCATAGACTGTGGTGCCAATTGGCGGTTCTTGGCACTTGGAGACAGCGGTATTCGGATAAACGGCGCCCGAGTGCTAAAGCATGAAAAGCTTATTGATAGAATCTCAACGGAGGTACGAGTTCCAATTTTCAAAATACTTGCCAAAAAATTCGATGATCCCAATGAGCATGAATTAATGACACGACAGGCCATTTTTCTCGGCTTGGCCCAAGCTCAATCTTGGGGCCTTCTCAGTAAAGACATCGTTGAAATGCTTATCGAAGAAACCATTGAAAATTTGAAATTGTCTGGAATTTCGGAGATTGTTCGCGATTTTTTGCTTCTCGGAATTCGGCATCAGAACCGGTTTTCTAACAGCGATAAAAATATACTCTGCTATGACATCGTATCGAGCAGAAAACCAGTTTTGGGCCAGTGGGTAGAAGAGATTGTTCCGAAACAGGAAGTGAAAACTATTGAGATTTTTAGCGATGGTTATGCGTCTTACCCAGAAGAAGTAAGTATTGTGGCATGGGAAAAAGAATTCTCCAGATGTGATGAGGTGGATTTCCACCGCATAGATGAATTCGCAGCAGTGAAAGGTGGCACGTCGTCAGAGTTTTTTGATGATCGTACTCTGATTGTGGTGCACACTTCCAACTAGGAAAATGCAAAGCATGTGAACCTACCTTCATTAAAGAAGTTTGATGTGAATATCGGTAAAGATTTGCGCCAAGGTACAAGACAGATTCGGTTTAAATTCTATGCTTTCAAGCGAATGATTTGCGTACTTCATCATAGACCACACACAATATAAGTTATAAGTTATTTGTTTGTTGACATAGAATCTTAGGTACTTATCGTCAAAGCTAGCGTTGCATTCAAAGTGAGGCAGTGGCTGTAGACGCGCAAAGTGCAAAAAATAACTAGAGAAATAGTTTTCGGCGAACGCATGACAAATTTTGATACAATACGACTGGACTTCGC
>DLZA01000338.1:0-1663 GCA_003447515.1 Paracoccaceae bacterium | reverse complement strand
AGTCGAACAAAAAGGGCATCAGGATTACGTCAGTGAAGTCGATCGAAACATCGAGGCAATGATCCGCAATAAAGTTATTGGGGCTTTCCCTGGCGATGTTGTGTTAGGTGAAGAGCTTGGTGGTCAGACCGGGGATAGCCTTTGGGTGGTGGACCCAATTGACGGAACGTCGAACTTTGTTCGCGGCCAGAGCTTCTGGTGTGTATCGATTTCCTACCTGCGAGGTGGGAAGCCGGTCGTTGGCGTAATTTATGCGCCTGCAACAGACGAGCTGTTTTATGCTCAGGCTGGTCAGGGGGCCTTCTGCAACGGCGCGCCGATGCGAGTTAAAAAGGTCAACAACGAATCAGAGGCAGTGCTAGAAATGGACTGGTCACCTTCGGAATCTCAAGAAGAATTGCTAAGTATGTTGGCCAAGTTTCTAAAAGCTGGGTTTGAGTTCCACAGATCAGGTAGCTGTGCTTTGTGTTTGGCTAATGTCGCCAATGGCAAGATGGATGCCTACTGGGAGGTATTTGTGAAGCCATGGGATGCTCTGGCTGGATACTTGCTTGTCAAAGAGGCTGGCGGACAAACGAATGACTTCGAAAGTAATTTGTTTGAAAACCAAGGGAATCTCATTATTGCGGCGTCACCAGAGCTTTTTGGAAAGATCGTGAAGCTCTTTTAATCAATCGCTATCTCCAGCCCCAAGGAGGACTATATGGCTTGCAGAATGGACACTAATTGGACTTATCATGGGCTTTGCGCCGTACGTCTCGAGAACAAGTTTATCGCAGTCACAGTTCTCCCGGAGCGCGGTGGGAATATTATTGATATTACGGACAAATCCAGGGACAGAAACTTGTTATGGCGGTCCGAGCGGATTAAACCGCACGCAGTCACTCTTAAGGCTGATTTTGATGACCATTGGGCTGGCGGTTGGGATGATATTTTCCCAACTGGACGCCCATGCAAGAATGAATACGGCGACCCGCTTCCCTATCTTGGAGAGCTCTGGAGTATTCCACATGACTTTATTGTGCTCGAGGATAATGATGATGTGGTGAGGATCAAAACGTTTGTCAAAACGCCCATAACACCAGCATATTTTTCACGCACTATCACGCTGCAACAAGATAGCGATGAAGTTGTTTTTGAATACGAAATCAAAAATATTGGCACGATGCCCTTCCGTTTCCAATGGGGCATTCATCCAGTATTTGCAGTAACGCCCCAATCTCGTGTTATTCTACCTTCCAAGAGCGCACTCGTGGATGAATGGCTAGGCGGGGCTTTTGGAGAAGAGGGCGAGACATTCCAATGGCCCCATCACAGGGGCATTGATATGCGGCAACCCTTTGTGTCTGAAGAGCGCAGCCTAGCACTTTATTATCTGGATACTGACAAGGGAAACAGTTTTGTGCTGGCAGATTATGACGGCGCGTTGAGCATGACGTTTGATCGCACTACCTTTCCGTGCCTTTGGTATCTTATCAACAACGGCGCATCGCGGGGGGATACGCATTTGGCGATAGAGCCTTGGACCAGCGCACCAAGTGGTTTGAGCAATGAGCCTGTTTTGGGTGAAATTGCGCAGATTGAGGCTGGTGGTGTCAAAAGGGCAACTGTAAAGTTGAAGTCGTCTAATGATCAGAAGACAGTAATCGCAGAGGCAAATCTG
>DLZA01000005.1:6050-8957 GCA_003447515.1 Paracoccaceae bacterium | reverse complement strand
TTTGGTAGATGCTGACTCTGGGGAGCTGCGCCTCGATTGGTTAAAATCGCTTGCTTTGGATATTTATAACCAGAAGAAACAGGGCAGGGACGTTTTGGTTGTTTCGTCTGGCTCCATCGCGTTGGGGCGGCAGGTTTTAACGCTACCGGAAGGAGACTTATCTTTGGATCAGTCTCAAGCAGCTGCGGCTGTTGGGCAAATTCGCTTGGCTCGGGCCTACGAAGAAGTATTGGAGCCCTTTGGAATTAAGACGGCGCAGATTTTACTGACACTTGATGATAGTGCTGATCGCCGACGATACTTGAATTCTCGGGCGACGTTTGGGGTATTGCTGGATCACGGTGTTGTGCCCATTGTCAATGAAAATGATACAGTAGCCACTGATGAAATTCGTTTTGGTGACAACGATCGTTTGGGTGCGCAAGTTGCGTCTATGTCTGGCGCGGATGCCTTAGTATTACTATCGGATGTGGATGGGTTTTATTCGGCGGATCCTAAAAGATGCCCTGGTGCAAAAAAATTTAAAGTTGTTACTAATATTACGCAAGAGATGGAGGAAATGGCTGGAGATGCAGGCACGACAGCTGCCAAAGGCGGAATGAAGACTAAGTTAATGGCTGCTAAAATTGCGATGAATGCAGGTTGCGCTATGGCAATTATAGAGGGAAATCAGCTGAATCCTTTGCAAGCTTTAGAAGAGGGCGGTGCCGCCAGTTGGTTTTTGGCGGTTACCAATCCAAAAGCGGCACGCAAGCAATGGATTTCTGGGATGAAATCTAAAGGTACCTTAGTGGTCGACACAGGTGCAATCGAAGCGCTTGCGAATGGTAAGTCCCTTTTGCCAGCTGGCGTGCGTAACGTTTACGGTGATTTTCAACGAGGTGATTTAGTTGCAGTTAAGGGTGCAGATGGATTGGAATGTGCGAAGGGACTGGTTGGATATTCGTCTGACGAAACACGCGCGATTAAAGGGCGCCAAAGTCATGAGGTTGCAGGCATTTTAGGATTTGCGAGACGCGCTGCACTGATTCATCGCGATGATATGGATGTAATATGACTGATTTAGAAATTAAAGAGATGATGGCAGCGATCGGCAAAAAGGCCAAAGCAGCAAGCGCAGAACTGTCCTATGCCACGGCAGAAAGCAAGCAAAGGGCTTTGATTTTTGCGGCTGAGGCTATTGTCATTCGTATGCATGATATAATTGCAGCCAATAAGTTGGACCTGGATTATGGGCTGAAAAAGGGATTGCCTCTGTCGGCGATGGATAGGCTGATGTTAGATGAGGATCGCATTGTGTCGATGGCAGATGGGATCAGGTCGGTTGCTGAGCAGGATGATCCCGTGGGGAGTGTGATTGCGGAGTGGACACAACCTTCGGGCCTGCACATTAAGCGTGTGCGCTCACCTTTGGGGGTAATTGGTGTGATCTATGAAAGCCGTCCGAATGTAACAGCTGATGCGGGTGCGCTGTGTTTAAAAGCCGGAAATGCTGCGATTTTGCGGGGAGGATCGGAAAGTTTTCATTCTTCAATTTTGATTCATGAATGTCTCGTGGCAGGACTTAAACATGCAAATATACCGGAAACATCGATCCAGTTAATTCCAACTCGGGATCGTGCAGTGGTAGGAGAAATGCTTGCCATGACAGATTATGTAGACGTACTTGTTCCGCGCGGGGGCAAGGGCCTTGTAGAGCGAGTACAATCTGACGCTCGCGTCCCAGTTTTTGCTCATCTTGAGGGAATTTGCCACATTTATGTGGATGCTAGCGCAGATTTAGAAAAGACAAAAGCGGTAGTGATGAACTCAAAAACGCGGCGCACAGGGATTTGTGGGGCAGCCGAATGCTTGTTGGTTGATAAAGTATTTTTTAAAACTCATGGTGCTCCGTTTGTGAGAGATTTGCTTGATGCGGGTGTTGAGGTGCGTGGTGATACAACTATCCAAGAGATTGAAGGTGTTACTGCAGCTCAAGTCGGTGATTTTGGGCGTGAATTTTTAGATATGATTATTTCAGCTCGCGTCGTTGATGGTGTGGAAGGCGCGATTGCGCATATCCAAAAATATGGGTCAAATCACACAGATTGCATTATGGCAGAGGACACCACGAGTGTGGATATGTTTTTTTGCCGACTTGATAGTGCGATTTTGATGCATAATGCCTCTACCCAATTTGCAGATGGAGGCGAGTTTGGTATGGGTGCTGAGATCGGCATTGCGACGGGTAAAATGCATGCCCGCGGGCCTGTTGGTGTAGAGCAATTGACGTGTTTCAAGTATCTAGTGCACGGTAATGGCGCTGTGCGGGCGTAATAACTCATTTTTATACCGCTCAGCCTACTGTTTTCCGAGGCTGTCATGTGTCTTTTGTTGAAACTCAACTCATGCGACAATGTAGTTAGCAATCACTGCTATGATGTGCAGTCGGTGGTAAAGCAATCATCACTAACATTTAGTGCATGGGCTACGTCAATTGCCTATTGGTCTAATTACAGATCAACGGTTTGTTGAAGAGCACAAACTGACTCTTTAGCCGCGCCAACTACGAACAGGGCCACAGTCAAAGTGGACAAAGTTTGACCCATGATAGCGGCCAACGCCGCCAGCATTACATGATATGCCAGCATTTGCGATTTGATTCACGGAACGGGAGCCTAAACGAAGATCCGCCGCCATTCCTTTTACATGGTAGCTTTGTCTGGCCACTCTGCGTGATCTGGATCTCAGCAATTTATTAGTGCGCGATGTGCGATAGCCAGATAAAACTAAAAAAGGCTCCTCTGTCTCAAGAATTTTAAGTGCTGCCGCCATTAGGTCGATGTTGCGACGGTCCATATTATGCGTCACGTTTTGACGCCAGTCTCGCATGAAATAATTTATTTCTTCGAGCGCAGGTTTAATGTA
>DLZA01000005.1:0-5657 GCA_003447515.1 Paracoccaceae bacterium | reverse complement strand
ATATTACCAGCGCCTCGAATGTAACCTGCTGCGTTTGCATGATAGGGAGCTGCAGTAACCATTGAGATGGCTGCAAAAGCGCCTAGCACCTTACGTCTTGAAAAAAGATCGCCTTTTATACTAGCCATGTCTACTGTCTAGCCCTTAAATGCCTTCGTGTACGTAAGCTTAATTAACTTTTTTCCGCACCGTTCCGTCTTGGTTATTGCATAGGTTGATTCGCGAACCAACCCTGGTGTTTGGAAATGAGCGTTTTTTTGCTTATTTGCGTACGTGTAACATTTTCGTAGCAGTGCGGTATCGAAAGCTACAATTTCTCCTGCTCTATCATTGCAAATAGGAAGTAAGTTCCGCAAAAAGACTTTAAAAAAGTGGTGTAACTATGTTTTTAGAAATTTGCTTCAAGTATACGAGGCGCGATTACTCACAGTGCAATGGCGGGATCATGAATTTTTTTCCAAAAAAGCTGGCAAGCGCTGCCGCATTGACGGTATTAGTTTCCTTAACAATATTTGGAACGCCTGCTGTTCAAGCCAATACAAGCAACAAATTGGTATCAGTAGCGGTCAATTCTAACGGAGATTTATCGGCAGAAGCAAAACAGTTTTACGCCAAAAGAAATTTTAACCCAATTTGGGTTGGCCGTAAGAACAAAGCGCGAGCTAAAGCTTTGATCGAAGCAGTGTCATCCGCGGCCGAACATGGTTTACCTAAAAGTCAATATCAATTAGCGAAACTGCGATCTGCGCTTAACAGTCGACGTAGTAATCTAGACGCCACAGCCGAGATGTTTGCTACTCAGATTTTTCTTAAATATGCACATGATCTGTCTTCCGGTATTCTCAAGCCAAAGCGAGTAAGTAAAGAGATCGCAGTGCAAGTCCCTCGCCGTTCCGAATTGGCGTTGCTCGATGCAATTTCGCGGAGTAATCCGACCGGATTTTTCAAGGCATTAGTTCCTAAGCATCCTGAATATTCTCGACTTTTAGAAGAAAAGCAGCGGCTTGAACTTTTGCTTATGAAGGGTGGATTCGGCAAAACTATAAGGTCTGAAACTCTTAAGCCTGGAATATCGAATGAAAACATCACCAAAGTGCGTGCACGGCTGTCTGCGATGAAATACGGCCGTCTTGGTAACGATCCAGACTATGACGACCGCCTACGAATAGTTGTGCAACAATTTCAATTAGATCATGGACTTAAGCCAGATGGTATTATTGGGCCTGGTACTATCAAAGTTTTGAACGCCTCCGCTGAGCAGCGCCTGAAGCAGGTCATTATCAATTTAGAGCGCGAACGCTGGATGAACCGGTCCAGAGGGAATCGTCATATCGTAGTCAATCTGGCTGATTTTTCGCTTAGTATTTATGACGATGATCGCGTGACTTTCACTTCGAACACCGTAGTGGGCAAAATTGGTAAAGACCGCACGCCGGAGTTTCATGACCAAATGACTCATATGGTGGTAAACCCAACATGGCATGTGCCAAAGTCAATTACCGGTAAGGAATATCTGCCAATGTTGAAAGAGGACCCAGCCTTTCTCGCTAACAACGGGATGTGGATGGTGGACATCAATGGTGAGGCAGTCAAGCCTGTAGACGTGAATCTTGACGAATATGACGAGACGAGTTTTCCCTATTCCATCAAACAGAAGCCGTCGAAGAGCAATGCGCTGGGTTTGGTAAAATTTATGTTCCCAAATAAACATAACATTTATTTGCATGATACTCCTTCAAAAAACCTGTTTAGCCGGGAGGTGCGCGCGTTTAGCCACGGTTGTGTGCGAGTGCAAAAACCATTCGAGTTTGCCTATAAGCTGTTAGAAAAGCAGACCTCAGATCCAATAAGTGTTTTCCACAGTTTTTTGAAAACAGGTGCAGAACAATATGTTAATTTGCAACTGCCTGTGCCAATTTATATAGTCTATCGTACTGCGTTTTTTGCAGAAAACGGTCGGGTTAATTTTCGTAATGACATTTATGGTCGTGACAAGATTATCTTTAATGCGTTGAACAAAGCTGGGGTGGCGTTGACCTCCGTTTCAGGTTAGCATTCTGAGATACTCGAGTTTCACAGATGCCTCAAGAAGAGGCCTTTTTTGTTAAGCAGTAGACCTATGACAACTTTTTCCATCGCAGAGATTGCAAAAAGATTGGGGGCAAGAGCTGAAGGTGATTTAGCTTTTCGTGTGTCTTCGGTTCAAGAACCCGCAAAAGCAACGGCTGATCAATTGGCTCTGGCGATGGAGCCGATGTATGCGGCAAAATTAATGGCCGGAAATGCCAAAGCAGCAGTGGTGTGGGATGGTGCCGATTGGAAAAGTATGGGGTTGAGGGCAGCTGTATTTACGCCCCGATCTCGATATTTTTTATCTGGTGTGACGCGGATGTTTGAGCATGCTCCAGACATTGAGCCTGGTATTCATCCATCCGCAATTATTGATCCATCGGCACGGATTGGCAAAAACGCATCGATAGGTCCTTTTGTATTGATTTCAACAAATGCCATCATTGGCGATAACGCTCGTATTGCTAGTCATTGCAGCATTGGGCGTGATGTAATTATTGGTCATAATGCGTTAATTTATCAGGGAACTCATATTGGCGCACGAGTGATTATTGGAAATGATTTCTGTGCACAGCAGGGTGTGGCTGTTGGTGTGGATGGGTTTTCATACGTAACCCCAAAACTGGGTGCCGTTGAAGAAGCAAAGACGACCGGCCAGGTCACTAGTTTTAGTCAAACTGATGGTTTTGCGCGGATTAATTCGCTTGGTTCGGTGAGCCTTGGAGACCGTGTGGAACTTGGCGCGAACTCGGTGTTAGATCGTGGAACGATTGCCAATACAACAATTGGTAGCGGAACAAAACTGGATAACCTTGTGCACGTGGCCCATAATGTAACTGTGGGTGAAAACTGTTTGTTATGTGGGCAAGTGGGGGTTGCAGGCAGCAGTGTGATTGGGGATCGCGTCGTCCTTGGCGGGCAGGTCGGGGTAGCAGATCACATCACTATTGGCAACGATGTGATTGCGGCTGGTAAATCTGGCATTTCCAGCAACGTCCCATCTGGGCGTATTATAATGGGCAGTCCTGCTATGAAAATGAATCTTAATATTGAGTCATACAAAGCGCTGCGCCGGCTACCAAGATTAGTAGCGAAAGTGGCACGTTTAGAAAAGATGGTTTCCAAACCACCCCAAACGGACTAATTCCCAAGCTGAGATTGGATCGTGGATGAAGATGACAATGGATGTCCATAGTAAAATTAAAGAAATACTAGCTGAACAAGCATTGCTGTTACCGGAAGAAGTAGTGGATACAGCGTCATTGTTAGATTTGGGCATTGATAGCCTTGGTGTGGTCGAGGTGATCTTTGCCATTGAGGAAGAATTTAGTATTTCTGTTCCATTCAATGCCAATGACCCGGAGGCGTCGAATTTCGATATATCCTCCGTTCAAGCCATTACTGCGGCTGTGCAACAGCTTCTTACAAAGCAGTTTGACTAAGATATGTTACACCGTGTGGCGATAACTGGGCAGGGCGCATTTTGTGAGCTTGGCTACAGCGCTGATGAGGTCGTAACCGCGATGTTGAACGGCGTTTGCGCTATTGGCGATATGCAGTTCGCTGATGTTGAACGTTTGAGCGTACGGATTGGTGCACAAATCAAAGGTTATGACCCCAATCAGAGGTTCAAGCGATCCGAGCAGGCGCTTTATGACCCGTTCACACAATACACGCTGATAGCGGCAAGAGAAGCGATACAGCAATCAGGCTTAAGTCTGGATGGTGAACTGGCGATGCAGACGGGCGTGGTGCTGGGATCAGCTGGAGGTGGTTTACAAACGCAGAATCAGAGCTACAAACGTGTCTTCATGGATGGGAAAAACCGCGTCCACCCATTCGTTGTACCCAGTATGATGATGAATGCGGCATCCAGTCACGTATCAATCGTGCATGGAGCTAAGGGCCCCTGTTTTACTGTGAGTACGGCCTGCGCATCATCCAATCACGCGATGGGATTAGCTTTTCAGATGGTTCGTTCAGGCGCAACGAAGGTTATGTTGACTGGAGGCAGTGACAGCATGCTTTGCTTTGGTGGTATTAAAGCCTGGGAAGGCTTGCGCGTTTTGTCGCCAGATGGGTGCCGCCCATTCTGTAAAACCCGCAACGGCATGGTTCAGGGTGAAGGCGCGGGTATTTTCGTTTTTGAAAATATGGAGCACGCTAAAGCGCGTGGGGCAAGCATTCTTGCCGAAGTTGCAGGGTTTTCTATGACGGCAGATGCTGCTGATATAGTGGTGCCAAGCCAAAGAGGTGCTGCACGGGCGATGGCGGGTGCAATTGCAGACGCAGGCTTGAATGCGGATCAGGTTGGGTATGTAAACGCTCATGGGACAGGGACTTTGGCTAATGATAAAATCGAAATTGCCTCACTACGCGACGCGTTTGGTCAATTTTCCGAACAAATGGCTGTGTCTTCAACCAAGTCCATGCATGGGCATATTATGGGTGGGACGGGTGCAATTGAACTGCTATCGTGCATAGCTGCCGTGAAAAATGGCGTTTTGGCTCCAACTATAAATCTTCAATCCAAAGACCCTATGTGCGATTTAGACGTGATTGCAAATACTGCTCGAGAAAAACCCGTTTCTGCATCAATCAGCAACGCTTTTGCTTTTGGCGGGCTAAACGCCGTAATAGCGATTAAACGCTTCAATTAAAAAATATCTAAAGGCGACTTTATATTGGATTTGTTTGAGCTGGATTATTGCGGCGCGATTGCGTTCCAGACTGCTGTGAAGCCGGACAATGAGAGGTCCATACTAAGCGGTTGATCTGGTGCGGCAACGGACAAGATAGTTACGTTTGCCTTCGCGCCACGTTTCATGGCGTCAATTTCTTCTTGTGTCATGCCAAAGCGAGCATAGCACCCTTGCTGGTCACACCAAGTATAAGGATAACGTTTTGCTTTACCCGCGTCTATTTTCAAAACAACCTGCGCTGTAAGTAAAGAACCGAGTGGTGTTGCAATGTCGACGCCAGCGACTGCCTTGCCACCCGCTGACAAGACCTGCATGTCTAATTGTGCGATTGTGTTGCCATCTTGATCAACTAGAAAATTGAAAACTCGACACTCTTCTTCTTTCATAACTTCAGCTTTGATGCAACGTAACTCCCATTCGCCATATTTTTCACGAAGATACCCTTCGCCAATAGCAGGTTTAGAGGCTTGCACTAGCTCTTCTGCAGTTTTAAATTCTGTGCTATTGGAGGTCTCTGTTTCTTCTACTGTAGCGGTCTCTTGTGCGAAGGTAACTGGAGACACCACCAAAAACGCGATAATGGCTGGAATTAACTTGTGTTTCATCAATAGGCCTATTTTTTCCATAAAAAGTCGAGTTTCAGAGCTTATGCATAATACTTCCAAAAAGTTTTGTCAGCGTATTTTTCTATGTCTCCACTAATTTCCCAAAACTTGTATTTTCTGTGTTACGAGCCAGAAATTTTTATAAGAAAACAAATGTAAAAGACGTAAAAAAATCATAGCTTTTTTCCTGCGTAGGTCGTTCTTCTAGTCAATAATTTTTGCAGAAGCAGAAGGTGTAGCATCCTAACGCGTGTTGACGTTGGGTTGGGCAAAAGACAGG
>DLZA01000243.1:3001-19007 GCA_003447515.1 Paracoccaceae bacterium | reverse complement strand
CCCTCGGATATCTTTAGGTAGCTGTAATGGCGTGGAGTTAGTGAAACATTTTGGGCGGGAAGAAGATCTACAAACGGGTCTGGCGATGGGGGTACGGCTTTGTGTACTGCGTCCAGCACCTGTTCGTATTGGTGCGGTCCAGTGACGGCCAGCACGCTGGGGTGCGAGCCGCGGATATAGTCTTCTTCAGCGCCAAGGCAGCCCGTTACGATTACCTTGCCATTCTCGGAAAGCGCTTCACCGATAGCGTCGAGGGACTCGGCTTTAGCGCTATCTAGAAAGCCGCAAGTGTTGACGATCACCGCCTCAGCTCCCTGGTAATCGGGAGAGATGGCATAGCCTTCGGCGCGTAGGCGGGTGAGGATACGTTCAGAGTCTACCAGCGCCTTGGGACAACCCAACGATACCATGCCAATTTTGGGTTGATTGGGATTGGCCTGTTCCTTGATCCGCACTTTTGGGGCAAGGTCTGGGCGTAGGTTAGGAGGATTTTTACTCATAACTTTGGTCTATAATCGGTTTGGTTTGCGTTGGGAATTAGATATTTTGCATCGCAAGAAAAAGGGAAGTTGTGATTAGCCTGTGAGACTGTAAGCTTCCTAATCTGGTTGGCAGCGGAGGAAGTGATGGAATTGGTGCATGGGCATTTGTCGTTTGGCGCGCCTGCGGGTGTTCGGAACTGGGATCTGGATCCTTACTCGGTAGAGGTGCAGTCTGATCCTGCGTCGTTTTATGCCACGTTGCGTGAACGAGGAGCGTTTTCTTATTTGCCACAATATTCGATGCTCGCCTGTGGGCAGTATAATGTCGTCCGTGAGGTATTTTCGGATCATGAAAGATTTGTTTCCTCGCGGGGTGTGGGCGTGCAGGATTTTGCGCTTGAGGATCCTTGGCGACCGCCATCAATTATACTGGAGGTTGACCCACCAGATCACAACCGCACAAGGCGCGTTTTGATGCGAGCTTTATCGCCGAAAGCTGTGGCGGATTTGCGAGCGTATTTACTGATGGAGGCGCGGTCGTTAGTGGCACGTATGTTGGAGCGTGGGCGCATTGATGGAGTGGCAGATTTGGCGGAGGTCTATCCGACAACGGTGTTTCCTCGGGCGTTGGGGATGAAGCAATCTGATGCGCGTAAATTGGTTGATTATGGGTCAATGGTGTTTAACGCACTTGGGCCAGATAACGCGCAGCGTCGCGCAGCCATGGCCATGGGGCCAGAGGTGGTGCCTTGGATCACAATGCAGTGTGATAGGGCAAATTTGAGTTTGGATGGAATTGGAGCTGCGGTTTATGCTGGAGTAGACGATGGGCACGTGAGTGAGGCTGAGGCAGGAATGCTAGTACGATCCTTGTTGTCAGCCGGCATTGATACGACCGTGACAGGAATTGGGAATGCGCTGTGGGCGTTATCGCAGAACCCGGCTCAATTTGAGTTGCTGAAAGATGATCCAGCATTGGCGATGGCGGCTTTTGAGGAGACATTGCGATTAACCTCACCAGTGGCGGCGTTTTGTCGGACAGCTTGTGTCGATACTGTAGTCGCAGATGTAAAGATTGCGGAGGGTAGCAAGATCCTGTGTGTTCTTGGGGCTGCAAATCTGGACCCTACGCGATGGGACGCGCCTGAGATATACGATATAAAACGCAGAACTGTGGGGCACTTGGCATTGGGCGCGGGTGTTCACATGTGCGTGGGTCAGAATATTGCCCGCGCAGAAGGACAGGCAATCCTGATGGCGATTGCAGAGATGGTGGAAAAATTAGAGCCAAATGGCGAAGCAGTTTGGAGACCCAACAATGCGATGCATGCATTGGAGCGGTTGCCGTTGCGGGTTAGATGAGCGTTATCCGAATACGGCCATTCCTAACCAGTTACAAACCAATGCTGGTGTGTCTTTGCCCTTAATTTCGATTGTGAGTTGGTGTTCTTGAAGTAGGTTTTTAGTGGATTTTTGAGTTACCGTCTGCAGAACAAAACGGCCTCTGATCCTGTCTCCTGCGCAGACTGGTGATAGGAAGCGGACTTTGTTGAAGCCGTAGTTTATACCCATGGTTTGGCCCTCAAATTTAGTGAAAGTTTCAATTGAAAATTTGCTGGCCATTGAAAGGGTCAGAAAGCCATGTGCAATTGTTCCACCAAAAGGTGTCTCGGCAGCGGCGCGCACGGGGTCAGTGTGGATCCATTGTGGATCTTCCGTAATCTCAGCAAATACGTTGATTCGATTTTGATCGATGGTCACCCAGTCGGATAGTCCTGTCTCAGTTCCGATGCGGGCGGTTTGGCTTGCTAATGCGGTTGCGATCATTGCGACATTCCCTGGTTTGTGTTTTCAAATTAATGGCAGGTGGTGGCCTGTGTCCATTAAGACGTGGCGTATTTTTTTACTCGACAGGCTTGCACCGTGCTTATTGAGCGGCAAGGATAGGAATTGTATCTAAGGAGAAATGCTATGACGCCATTTGTGTTTAACACTGCTTCGAGCCTTCATTTTGGTGCAGGTAAGATTACCGAGTTGGGCGAGATGGCGCGTACGCAGATGGGTGAACGGGTGATGTTGATCAGTGATCCTGGCCTAAGTAAACTGGGCATAGTAGGCCGTGTGGCCGAAATTTTGGAAAAGGCTGGCATATCGGTTTCGGTGTTTGCGGATGTGCAAGCGGACCCGCCTGAAAGCGTGATTGAAGCGGCAGTTGCAGCAGCAAAAGAATTGGATGTGCAGGGCATTGTTGGGCTTGGCGGTGGGTCGTCCCTAGATGTGGCGAAGCTAGTCGCGGTTCTGGCGCTGGGCCAAGAGACGTTGGTTGAGATGTTTGGGGTCGGAAATACGAAGGGACCTAGACTGCCTTTGATCCTTGTTCCCACAACATCTGGTACAGGTTCGGAGGTGACAATGGTATCGATTGTGACCACTGGTAAATCGGAAAAGATGGGTGTTGTTTCACCGGTAATCCTGCCTGATGTGGCTCTGCTCGATCCAGAGCTGACCTATGGGTTGCCGCCACATATTACGGCGGCGACGGGGATTGATGCGATGGTTCATGCGATTGAGGCCTATGCGTCTGTGTCACCAAACAACAATCCGATGTCGCGCAATCTGGCGTGTGAGGCGTTGCGCTTAATGGGCAGGGCGATTGAGCGGGCGGTGCATGACGGGTCGGACAAGGATGCGCGTGGCGATATGCTGCTCGGCTCGATGATGGCGGGGCAGGCGTTTGCGAATTCGCCCGTGGCGGCTGTTCATGCGTTAGCCTATCCGATTGGAGGGCATTTCAAGGTGCCACATGGATTGTCGAATGCGCTGGTTTTGCCGCATGTACTGCGGTTTAATGCTGTGACGGCACCTAGGCCGTATGCCGAAATTGCGCCTTTTGTGTTCCCTGAATTGGTGGGAATGGGGGCGCAAGAGGCGGCAGCGGCCTTTGCCGAGGAGATGCAAGAATTGTCCAAACGGTGCGGGTTACAGCAAAGCTTGTTCGATGTTGGGATTGGGCGAGATGATTTGCCTATGATGGCGCGGGATGCGATGAACCAGAAGCGGTTGTTGGTGAACAATCCACGAAAGGTGGATGAGGCCGCGGCGCTTGCAATTTATGAGGCAGCGTACTGATGAGCAGAACACCCCCTAGTACTCGTGATCAGTTTGCATTGTTCCGGTCGGTGCCGACACGTTGGCACGACAACGATATTTATGGGCACATGAACAACGGCATTCACTATCAGCTGTTTGATACAGTGATTAACGGCTGGATGATGGAGCAAGGTGTGCTGGAATTTGGCGCAGAAAATGCGTTTATTGTGGCGGAAACGGGCTGTCGATATCACGGTGACATTATGTATCCCGATGTGGTGAATGCAGGAATGCGGGTGTCGAAGTTGGGTGGAAGCTCGATCATTTGGGAGATTGGGCTGTTCCGGGGCGATGCTGAGGTGGCGGCGGCAGATGGGCGGTTTGTGCATGTGCATGTGATCCGTGACGGGCATAAACCGACGCCGATGCTTTCAGAAGTGCGGGCGGTGTTTGAGCCGTTGCTCAGGTGAACGTTTCGGTCGAACTGAGCCCACCGAGTGCGCAAGTGTTTGTGGCTTTTCGAACTGTCTGTGGTTGGGGTGATATATCCGTAGGTGTGGCCGAAGCAGCGCTTCGGAGCAGTATTGTGAATGTGACCTGTCAGTCTGAAAGTGGGCTGATCGGCATGGGGCGGGTTGTTGGGGATGGCGTTCTATATTTCTATCTGTAGGATATTATCGTGCTACCTGAATGGCGCGGCAAAGGTATTGGGCGATTGATTATAGAGGCGCTGTTGACTGAGGCGAAAAAGATTGCGCCAGAGGGGGCGACGCTTGGTTTGATGGCGGCCCACGACAAGGAGGCGTTTTATGAAAACTTTGGGTTTGAACAGCGACCAACAAATCGACTGGGTGCAGGGATGACGCAGTTCATTTTGTGAGGGTTTGTTATGAAAAAGATCACGTTTTGGTTTGAGTTTGCTTCGACCTATTCTTATTTGGCTGCGATGCGGATTGAGCCGCTTGCACAGGCTGCTGGAGTGGTGGTGGAGTGGAAGCCGTTTCTACTGGGGCCGATTTTTGCGGGGCAGGGACTGACGGATTCTCCGTTCAATGTGTTCCCCATCAAAGGGGCCTATACCTGGCGGGATTTGGAGCGTGAGTGCATCAAATACGGGTTTCCAGTATTGCAAAAGCCTGCAGTATTTCCTGGCAATGGATTGCTGGCCGCTCGGGTGGCGACGCTTGGAGCTGATGCAGACTGGCAGGCGGATTTTGTGCGTGGAATTTATACGGCTCAGTTTGTTGAGGGCAAGGCGCTAGCGGATACCGAGACGTCTGTTGGAGTGTTGGACGCGCTGGGTGTTGATGGGGCTGCGATTGTAGAGTGGAGCATGAGCGATCAAGGGGTTAAAGATGCGCTAAAGGCGAACACGGCGGTGGCGCAAGAGGTAGGTGTTTTTGGGGCGCCGACGTTTACGTGTGCGGACGGTGAGTTGTTTTGGGGAAATGATCGGCTGGACGATGCAGTGGCGTGGGCGGTGCGGGGTTAAGGTTTGAGTGAATGTAGATTCTAAGACCGGATATCGTTAGAACGTACCTTGAACTACGGTTTAGTCGCGTGAGTTTATCCGAATAAGAGACAAATCCATTTGGTCTGGCATTTTTGATGTTGGCTTTGGGTTTTGAGCAGAGATGGTTATCAAGGTATGGTTCAGCGCCGGAAAAAGTTGAGGTTGGCAGATGACTTAACCAGAGACAAATCTGAAAATGTATCTTGGTGGAAATAGATTGCTTAACAGTCGTTTCAGTATGCCTGTCTATCTTAAATATCGCGCTGGCGTGTACGGCTTCAAGTCAATATTTGGAGTTTTGCCTGTAATCATTTGCGCGAGTAGCCGCCCTGTTTTTGGTCCCGCTGTGAGTCCTATGTGTTGGTGGCCGAAGCCAGCGTAGATGCCACTATTGCCGATTTCGCCAATGAGTGGGACGCTGTCTGGGGTGGAGGGGCGGAAGCCCAGCCAGTCTTCGGTTTCCGAGTACTTTAGGGTAGGGAAAAATTCGGCAGCATAGCGTTTGAGCAAAGCGATAGGTTGTTGTGATGGGCCTGTATGGTGGTCGCCGAGCTCGACTGTGCCTGCACATCGAAGGCCCATGTCCATTGGATTTACAGCAAATTTCCCTTTGGTGATCATAATGGGGTCATTGGGCATTTGGGATGGGTTTTTATAGATCACGTGGTAGCCGCGTTCGGTTTCAAGTGGGACTTTGAGGTTGAGTTTGCGCATTAGATCTTTGGACCAGATGCCAGCGGTGATGACGGCGTGCATGCAGGGAATACTGGTTTGGCTAGTTTCCACGCTGGTGATGCGGCCTTTTGATTTGATGAAGTCTTTGACCTCGGATTGGATGAATTCGCCTCCATTTTCGATAAAATGCGCGGCGAGTTCAGTGATATAGCCTGCGGGATTTGTGATATGGCCTTGGCCTTCCAACACCGCGAGGCAGCCCGTGGCGTGGCCGAGGATGGGTTCGGCGTCTTGGACTTGATTTCCTGTGAGGATGGTAGGGGTGAAGCCAGCGCGTGCTTTCATGTCCCAGCCGAAAGCGTCGTGCTCGAAATCGGCGTAGGTGGGGTAGGAGTAGGAGAACTTGGAGTTGGATATCCAGTGTTCTAGCCGCGTGCCGCGGACCAAAGATTTGTGCTGATCTACGGCGTCTGTGAGAAGTGGAATGAGGGCGTTGACCATGCGGTCTGCGTCCACTCGATTCGCGTTAGACATGAATTTGGCGATCCATGGTAGCATTTTGGGTAGGTGGGTCCATTTTAGGAAAAGCGGGCTGTTGGGATTCAATAGGTATTTGGGCGCGTCTTTCCATAGGCTCGGTGTGTTAACTGGGACCACGGCCCATTGCGCGATCAGGCCTGCATTGCCGTAGCTGGCCCCCATGCCTGGTTTGCTGCGGTCCATCAAGATGACGCGGCGCCCTGCGCGTTGCAGCCATAGTGCGGTGGAAACGCCGATAATGCCTGCGCCGATAACGATGATTGGTTTTGTCATGTGATCCCCTCTTACAAGAGAATATATCGACGGTTGTGGATTTGTCAGCCGGAAGGTTTCGCAAAGCGCTGATCGGTGGCGCAGGCGTCGGCATCCGCGTCGATCAGGGCTTTGCGCTCGTCCAAGAACGAATGGTAACGCGGATGAGTGAAGATATAGAGACGGCGGGCCATCATGCAGTCGTATGTCCAGTCAGCGACCACGTCAGCGTCAATGCCGTTGGCAACCGCTTCAAATGCTTCGTGCTTGCCTGCAGCCTCATCCAGTCTATCGGTACCTGATGGGCGTTTTTTATAGGCGTCGGCGATGCTTGTTTTGACCCATGCTGGGCAAAGGATGGAAACACCAATGTTTTCGTGTGCGAGTTCTTGGGCTAGAACTTCGGAGTAACCGACCACAGCAAATTTGGATGCGGTGTAAGGGCCCATGCCCTTGCCAGCAAGATGGCCTGCCAAAGATGCAGTATTGATGAAATACCCACCTTCGCCCTGTTCACGTAGAATGGGAAGGAAGGCTTCAACGCCGTGCACGACGCCCATAAGGTTTATATCCATAATCCATCGCCAGTCTTCCAAAGGGACGTTGCCAGGCCTGCCCGACGTGGAGACCCCTGCATTATTTATGATGATATGAACGCTGCCAAATGCTGCGATTGTTGCATCGGCAGCGATTTTAATTGATTTAGGATCAGCTACATCGCAGACTACTGTGGCAATATTACCAGTGATGGTTGCCGCTGCGGCAGTGAGTGCATTGGCGTCAATATCAGCCATAACGACGTTTGCGTTTGCTTTAGCGAAGCGTGCAGTAAGCGCAAGGCCGATACCCGATGCAGCACCCGTGATGAAAGCAGTTTTGCCAGCAATATTTGTCATGTGTTTACCTTTTTTATGGAAATCTTACGGCAGAGTCAGCGCGTGTGAGAAGCGTTCCGTTGCGTTTTAAATTTGTTCCTTGCCTAATTGTGAAGTGGAGATGGGATTACGCTTGTATTAGTTGACTTACCCAATTGTTAGAGGTCGGTCAGAAGATACTCTAGTGCCGTTAAATGGAGTTGTAATTGAGTGATGATTGATGTGCTTTTGAAAAAGGTCCTTGGGAATTCTGTTTAGTTAACCGGTTTATGTTTGCTCCGAATGGCTTTTGGGGTAATCGATTAGTCCATGTGGGCTTTGAGGTGGCTGGGTATCATTTGGTGACTGACTGCTAATCGGACGGTGATTGAATTTATGTTGGGTATGCCGAAGAAGCCGTGGTGGCACAGTTTCTGGTCGCAAAAATGGAGGTATAGAGATGCAACAGGCAGAAGATTTTCGTGAAGAAAGCCGTGTTTTGGCGGCGGTGTTGGAGCCGCTGACCGACGGGGATTTTTTCATACCGACCCAATTCAAAGGTTGGACCATTGATGATATCTTGGGACATTTGCATATTTTTAACCACGCAGCTGCACTGGCGCTGAAGAGTGATGAAGCTTTTCATTCATTCTTTGCTGATATGAAGAAGGTGATGCAGTCAGGTGGTTCAATGATTGATGCACAGCGACCCTGGATTGGTGGTCTGAAGGGGCGGGCGTTGTTTGAAGCCTGGCTTGCGATGACAGAAGCTGTGGCAGATGGGTTTACAAAGGTTGACCCCAAGGCACGGTTGGCTTGGGCTGGGCCGAGTATGTCGGCGCGCTCCAGCATTACGGCGCGGCAAATGGAAACTTGGGCACATGGGCATGAGGTATTTGACCTCCTGGGGATTGAACGAATTGCTTCTGATCGGATTAAAAACATAGTGGTATTGGGGATAAACACCTTTGCTTGGGCCTATCAGGTGCGTGGTCAAGTGCCGCCAGGGCCGATGCCTTATGTGGAGTTGACTGCGCCAAGTGGAGTGATGTGGACATTTGGAGATGTGAGTAATGATAAGGTTGTTGGATCCGCGCTTGGTTTTGCACAAGCGGTGACGCAAACGCGGCATTGGAGTGATACGGATATAAAAGTTACGGGCCTCCAATCGCGCATGTGGATGGATATCGCACAATGTTTTGCAGGGGGTGTTTCGGCTCCACCAGCACCTGGTACACGGTTTGTACAGGAATAGTGCGTGGGCGATGATTTCAAACGTCTTCTGATATTACTTGGCCTAGCTTTTGGGGTGTGTATTAGCAGCGGGTTTGGGCGGTTTGCTTATGGGTTAATTTTGCCTTACATGCAGGAGGATTTGGGTTGGAGTTATTCCCAGGCTGGCTGGTTGAGCACGGTAAACGCAATTGGATATTTGCTGGGCGCTATTGCAACTGTTTGGCTTGTAACACGGTTCGCGCAAGGACGACTTTATGTTTGGGGAGTCGTGTTGACGTCGTTGATGTTGATTGCGAGCGGATTGACGCGGGATTTTTGGTGGATGTCGCTATGGAGGTTTGGCAGTGGGGCTTTCGCAGCGCCCGTTTTTATCGTGGTTGGGTCGCTAGCGAGTGATTTGTATGGCGCAAATCAGAAGAAGAATGCGATGGCGATTGCGCTTGCATTTGGGGGCGGCGGCCTTGGCATTGTGTTTTCAGCACTGGTGTTTCCACATTTCTTTTTAGCTTGGGGAGCCATTTCGTGGCCACTTGCATGGCTGGCACTCGGAGGTGCGAGTGTTCTGATGTTGCCTATTGGTCTTTGGGCGGCGTGGCAATTAGATGCACCGATGAGCTACTCAAAGGACGTGTTGCCGAGGCGGATCAGTCCGATGTGGGGGTCGATGGTGGCCTATTTCTGCTTTGCGGTAGGTTATATTGTTTATTTAACCTTCCTTAGCGCCTTTTTAAAAACATTAGGGGCGGGGGCTTGGACGGTGAGTCTAATTTGGTCAATTGTGGGGATTGGTACGATTACGTCAAGCTTTGTGTGGCGCGGATTTATAGGACGGCACCGTAGTGGGTTGCCCATGGCGGTAACTCTTGCATGTGTGGCGGTGGGGAGTATGCTGCCCGTGCTTTTCCCAACACTGTTGGGATTGTTGGCGAGTTCAGTTTTATTTGGCCTTTCTGTTTTTATGCCACCAACGTCTGTGACGAATTTCATTCGTCAAAACAATCCGCCGGACACTTGGGGGTTGATGATGGGGATCTATACGGTGATCTTTGCGGTCGGGCAGTGTATCGGGCCGATTGCAACTGGTTTGATAGGGGATTTGTCTGGGAACATTGGCGTTGGATTGCTGGCCGCTGGAGCTATCTTGTTGCTTGGGTCAGTGGCAGCATTCTTACAACAGCCGTTGGAAGATTAATTTTTTGGCTATTCTCAAATAACTAATTTATCAAACTTTTTATTGATATTAGAGTTTTTTGAAGCTGGCGTTGACGGTATGTCGCTAGGTGGTGACGGCATTGTTTTACCCAGTTTTCAGATACATAGATACTAGGCGGTGAGCGGCGCCACTTATATGCCGGTGGTTTCGGTGACGATATATTTGTTTCGTACAAATTTATGAAGTAACCTCGGTCGAAACGATACGAACATTTTGTCTGAGCGCTATTTAGAATATTTCCAATGAAAGTTTGTTAAATGTATGGTTTAAACCTTTGATCAATTGCGAGAGTCTGAAGCTTCTGGGGTCGTTCATGCGTATGCGCCAATCAGGAGTAATGTAGTTGGAACTTGAATGGTGAATAATCTTTTTATTCAACCAATTCGTTGAATGAGGCGAATGAATAGAAATTTTGTTATTTTGCGTCACGATAGTCTATAAATATTATTATGTTGTTTTATAACAGTTACTTACGTTATGTTTATTCAATTGACTCTGTTCCTTTGACTGCTATTTTCCACACAACAATTTAAAGCACAGTTTGATTGCTGGATTAGAATGCTCGCTATGACTGATAGCCCCGATCCAAAAAGGCTAGACACGCTGGAGGCGAAGTTAGACGCCAAGAGGCGGTCGTACGCGCCGGAGGTAGTTGAAGAGCATCATCTAAGTCAGGCGCAGGCTGGGTGGAGAATGGTTACGGAATTAGTGGTCGGTTTGCTACTTGGCTTTGGTTTAGGGTTTGGGTTGGATAAAGCCCTAGGGACTTTGCCGGTTTTCCTGATCATTTTTTCGTTGCTGGGGTTTGCCGGTGGTGTGCGTGCGATGATGCGCTCGGCCGAGGAAATCACCAAAAAAAACGTGGATACAAAAGACTAATCGGAGTGAAAGCTCTGCCCGAAAAGAGGATATAAATTGTGGCGACAGAAGACGGTGGCTCCGGCCTAAACATTCATCCGATGGACCAATTTTTAGTAAAGCCTTTGTTCGGTAATGACGGAACAATTAGTATGTTTACTGTAACTAATGTTACACTGTGGCTTGCAATAGCAGTGGGCTGCGTTGTCGCACTGATGGTTCTTGGCACGCGTGGGCGAGCGATCGTGCCCTCGCGCAGCCAGTCAATTGCTGAGGTCATTTATGGGTTTGTTCACAAAATGGTGGAGGACATCGCAGGCAAAGAAGGCCTGAAGTATTTTCCTTACATCTTTACGCTGTTTATTTTTATTCTTGTCGCAAATGTGATCGGTTTGTTGCCGACGTCATTCACTACAACATCCCACATCGCTGTGACAGCTACTATGGCAATAGCTGTATTTTTAGTTGTGACTGTCCTTGGCTTTGTAAAGAATGGCGCATCTTTTCTAAGTCTGTTTTGGATCTCTTCAGCGCCCTTGGTTTTGCGCCCCATTTTAGCTTTGATTGAAGTGATATCTTACTTCGTGCGCCCGGTTTCCCATTCCATTCGTTTGGCAGGCAACATGATGGCGGGACACGCTGTTATCAAAGTATTTGCGGGTTTTGCCGTTGTCTATTGGATCGCTCCAGCTTCGATTGTAGCGATCACAGCGATTTACGCCCTAGAAACACTCGTGGTCTGTATTCAGGCTTACGTTTTCACCATTCTTACTTGTGTGTATCTGAACGATGCACTGCATCCGCACCACTAAGGGCAAGTCTGAGTAAATTTTTCTACGTCATAAAAATCTTAAGGAGAAATAAAATGGCAATTGAAGGCGATCTAGTACAAATGGGTGCTTATGTAGGTGCAGGCTTGGCTTGTACCGGTATGGGCGGTGCTGCCGTAGGTGTGGGCCACGTTGTTGGCAACTACTTATCTGGCGCTCTGCGTAACCCTGCAGCTGCTGCAGGCCAAACAGCGACGATGTTTATTGGTATCGCATTTGCTGAAGCCCTGGGAATTTTCTCATTCCTCGTCGCGCTGCTTTTGATGTTTGCGGTTTAAACCAGGCTGATAAATGGAGTAGGTCGATTAGCCTACTCCACCAATTACTTGAGTTAAACGTTTAAAATACTGAGGTTTGCTATGGCGACTGAAACTACAGAGCATGCACAAGGTATGCCACAGCTGGACTTTTCGACGTTCCCGAACCAGATTTTCTGGTTGGTGGTAACGCTGATTGTTATCTATTTGTTAATGAGTCGTGTGGCGTTGCCACGGATCGCATCGGTCTTGACTGAGCGTCATGGCGCCATTCAGAGTGATTTGGACAAGGCAGATGAGATGAAAGCGAAAGCCGTAGAAGCTGAGATTGCGTATAATCAAGCCTTGGTCGATGCTCGCGCTGAAGCTCAGTCTATTGTGGCGCACGCGCGCGCAGAAATCCAAAAAGATTTAGATGTGGCTATGCTAAAAGCAGATGCAGAAATTGCAGTTAAAACCGAGGAAAGTGCTGCGGCAATTAAAGAGATTAGTGCTACTGCGGTGGCTGCGATTAAAGTTGTTGCCAACGACACGGCCAAAGAGATAGTTAAAACAGTGATGCCAGGTGCTGGCGATGCAAAAGCTGTGAAAGCGGCAGTCACAGCACGTTTGAAAGGGTAAAGCGATGAAAACACTCTACACTCTTCCAGCGATCATGCTGACAGCGACACCAGCGTTTGCGGCAAGTGGGCCATTCTTCAGCCTGGCTAATACCGACTTTGTAGTTACGCTAGCGTTCTTATTATTTATTGGTGTTTTATTTTATTTTAAAGTACCTGGATTGGTTGGTGGGCTTCTCGATAAGCGGGCAGAGGGCATTCAATCAGAACTGGACGAAGCGCGTGCTTTGCGCGAGGAAGCGCAAAGCATCCTGGCTAGCTATGAACGCAAGCAAAAAGAAGTGGCTGAGCAAGCTGACATGATTGTGAAAAATGCTAAGTCTGAGGCTCAAGCGGCGGCGGATCAAGCGAGAGAGGACATCAAAACTTCGATTGTGCGACGTTTGCAATTGGCTGAGGAGCAGATCGCTTCAGCTGAAGCTTCCGCGGTCAAAGAAGTTCGCGACAGAGCAGTTTCCGTTGCAATTTCAGCAGCGAGTGACGTGATTGCAAGTGGTATGAACGCCAAGGACGCTGGAAACTTGATTGATTTAGCAATCGTTGATGTGGGCGATAAGCTCCACTAACTTTGTAAGATTTGGGCTAATGACCTCGTGGCTGCGGCTGCGGGGTTTTTTGTTTAGATAAAGGAAAAATTGTTGGGGGTTAAACCTCTACAATTTTGAGGGCGATGGGCTCACTAGTTGTTTCACCTGTTGCAGCGATAGCGGACAAAGCTTTGTCGATGTTCGAAGGTTCGGTCGGGTGGGTGACAATTAGAATGGGTGCGCTGGCACCTTCGTGATTTTGTTGGCGGAGCCGGTCTATTGACACACCTGAGTTGCCTAAGCCACGCGCAATGTCGGCGAGCACACCAGGGGCATCACGCAGGGATGTGCGGATGTAATAAGCCGAAGGTGTTGTTGATTGCGCCGCGGGCGCTTTGGTTAACTGGGCGGCTGGGATACCAAACGTTGGGATAGAAATACCGCGCGCGATGTCAATCACGTCACCCATAACGGCAGATGCGGTTGGACCTTCACCGGCGCCTGCGCCGCGTAGAACTATTTGACCGATGTTATCCCCTTCAACAACAACCATGTTTGTCCCTCCTTCAAGTTGGCCTAGCGGGGAATTGTAGGGGACGAGGCAAGGCTGCATGCTTTGCTCCAGCCCCTTATCGGTCATCTGGGAAAGGCCAAGAAGTTTTATTCGGTAACCCATACCTTTGGCTGCTGTAATATCATCGATGGAGATCTCGCCAATACCTTGCAGTTGCGCCGCACTAAAATTTACTTGGGTACCGAAGGCAATAGAAGATAGAAGCACGAGTTTGTGTGCAGCGTCGACACCGCCCACATCAAGGTTTGGATCGGCTTCTAGAAACCCAAGCTGATTGGCCTCCTCAAAGATTTCTGAGTAAGGCAGACCTGAGTCCTCCATGCGTGTCAAAATATAGTTACAAGTACCGTTCATCACGCCCATGATACGCTCGATCTTGTTGCCTGCTAGTCCCTCTGTAAGGGCCTTTATGATTGGGATGCCGCCGGCAACAGCTGCCTCAAAGCGGAGGGAGATGCCAGCGACCTCGGCTGCAGATGCAAGGACATGGCCGTGGTGTGCAAGAAGGGCTTTGTTTGCGGTAACCACGTGTTTGCCTGCTGCGATTGCGGCCTCGACTGATGCTTTGGCGGGGCCATCTTCGCCACCCATGAGTTCTACGTAAACGTCTACATCATTACGCCTGGCGAGTTTAATGGAATCGTCTTCCCATGCGTATCCTGACAAATTTACGTTACGATCTTTGGTGCGCGATTTTGCGCAGACGGCGGTGATCTCTATCACTTTACCAGCACGGGCCGACAAAAGGTCTAAGTTTTTTTGGATGATCTTGATGACACCGACACCAACCGTTCCTAGACCGGCGATGCCAAGGCGAAGTGATTTGGTCATGGGTTGGCCCTGGGTTAAAATATCGAATACGCGTTTGTTATCGGAATGGGAATAGGCGTGCAATGCGGCCTGCCATTTGATTTAGGTTTAATTTCCTAACTAATGTCGAAGGCGTTTGGTGCGTACCCGTAACGCGTTAGCACGGGACGCTAGACGATCCGCACCAACTTGGTTGACTTGGGCCTGTGATTGTACCGATTTAGGGTTCAATACCAATTCTGAAGTCACGGCTAGTTTTGGCCAATCTGTTCCCGTGGTTTTGGAACTCTTGGGGTACTCGTAGTTGGGGTGCTTATTTTGAATCGAACAGCCTGCGAGGGCAATGAGTACGGTGCTGGTTAAGATCAGGTGCATAGGGAAGCTCCGCAGGAAGACAATTTCTTTTTATGGGAATGTGCTAGATGGGGCAATGGGGTTGCAATTAAACGATTGTTCAATTCTTTTATTAAAGAGGAGATTGTATGGCGCGAAAATTGGGATCTAGGTCGGAGAAGACGAGGCCTTTGGTGCGAGCGGCTGCGTTACGGCTGTTTGCGCGCGATGGTTATGCGGCCGTGCCGATGCGTCAAATCGCAGCTGACGTTGGTGTGCAGGCAGGAGCACTTTATCGGTACACACCGGACAAGCAGAGCCTATTATTTGAATTAATGCATGTACATATGGAGGAGCTATTAGCGGCTTGGCGGGAGGTGATGCCCGACGGGTCGCCACTGGACCGGCTGGATGCTTTTGTGAGGTTTCACATTCATCACCATATGGATCGTGCAGAAGTGGTTTTCATTTCCTATATGGAGTTACGGAATTTAACACCTGAAAACTTTATGGTCATTGAAGGGATGCGAGCAGAGTACGAGAAGGTGCTGGAGGATATCCTGGCGGAATGTGGTGTGGATACTGATGATAAATTGACAACGCTGGCGGTGTTGGCGATGCTAACCGGTGTGAACACATGGTACCGTGAAGGTGGACTGTTGGGCCGCACCGCAATTGCTGAGAGGTACGTAGGTATGGTGCGCTGCTTAGTTAAAGCTTAGACCGACAAAATCTTGAAACGCGTTGGCAAAGATATGTGACGTTTTTTTAGGTTAGCTTGATCATTTTTTAACAAAGGACAACGGCTTGACGGATGCCTGTAAGATAAATACGCAGGTAACATTCTTAGTAATACTCGGCGCACGTTGCTTTTAACAGCGGGTTAGTACCACCTTTCAGGATGATCAAGTAGTCGTCAAATGGAGGTTGATGATCCTTACCCCATCAGTGGTTTATTCATTTATTTAAAATCTGAAGTGGGATCATAAGAGAAACAGAGATCTTAGCCGATGACGTGAAATGTTTTCAGTGCTTTTACATGTGCTCATTTTGTCTAGAATAAGCTCTGCAACAACGTAATCAACGCAGCCATTAACGATTTTTATTTTTCTAAAAAATTGAAGGTTTTTAGGCGCCTGAGCTGGAGTAAGAATTATGCTTTCAGAAAGGCAAGTTATGGCGTTTTTGGCAGATTTTTTTAGCAGTCGTTTTGTGTTTACCCTTTTGAGACCTGTGAAGCTGCGCGCGCGAGTTGCGTAGCATTAGCGACAAAATACTGACCCATTTACGCCCATAAAAATTTAAGATTTTTAAAAATTTTTGTCGTTTGACGCCAAAAACC
>DLZA01000243.1:0-2592 GCA_003447515.1 Paracoccaceae bacterium | reverse complement strand
TTCGACGCTTACATGTCATCGTATATTGGAAAACGCCCGCAAAGATTGGTTACTTTAGCTTTCACTGCGGTTTCAACTGCGGTATTACCTTCTGGCCCATTGGCAGCCAAACCGTCAACTATTTCGACTATCAGGTCTCCAATTTCGCGGAATTCGGCCTCTCTGAAGCCACGAGTCGTGCCCGCAGGTGTGCCTAGACGTATGCCGGATGTCACTGTTGGCTTTTCTGGGTCAAAAGGAATCCCATTTTTGTTGGTAGTGATGTGGGCACGACCGAGGGCAGCGTCTGTGATGTTGCCTGTGACGCCTTTTGGGCGCAAGTCAACAAGCATTACGTGTGTGTCTGTGCCACCGGTGACAATATCGAGACCACCTTTCATCAGCTGGTCGGCAAGTGCTTTGGCATTCTTGATCACTTGCTGTTGGTACGCTTTGAATTCTGGGCGTAGAGCCTCACCAAAAGCCACTGCTTTGCCCGCGATTACGTGCATCAGTGGGCCACCTTGTATGCCCGGGAAGATTGCAGAGTTAAACTTCTTAGCCAACGCTTCATCGTTGGTGATGATCATGCCGCCTCGTGGGCCGCGCAGAGTTTTGTGAGTGGTAGTCGTTGCAACGTGTGCGTGTGGGAATGGGGATGGATGTACACCTGCAGCTACGAGGCCGGCAAAGTGTGCCATGTCCACGTGCAAATAAGCTCCAACACTGTCAGCGATTTCGCGCATTTTAGCAAAGTCGATTTGACGTGGAATTGCAGAGCCACCAGCGATGATCATTTTAGGTTGGTGCTCTGTTGCGAGGGCTTGAACTTGGTCGTAGTCGAGCAGATTATCTTTTTCCCGTACGCCGTATTGAATTGCTTTGAACCATTTCCCAGATTGGTTTGGTTTTGCGCCATGTGTTAGATGACCGCCCGCGTCGAGCGACATGCCTAGGATAGTATCGCCGGGCTGCAAAAGAGCTAGCATCACGCCTTGATTTGCTTGTGAACCAGAGTTTGGTTGTACGTTTGCAAAGCTACAGCCGAACAGCTCACAAGCGCGAGAAATGGCAAGTTCTTCAGCCACGTCCACGAATTGGCATCCACCGTAGTAACGGCGTCCTACGTAGCCTTCGGCGTATTTATTGGTCATCACAGAGCCTTGGGTCTGCATAACAGCCTTGGAGACAATGTTTTCGGACGCGATTAATTCAATCTCATTGCGCTGGCGGCCAAGCTCGTTAGATATAGAGGCAAAGATTTCTGGATCACGTGTAGAGAGGTCTTCCGTAAAAAAACCAGCGTCGCGTGCGTTAGTCATGGGTGCATCCTGTTGTTGGAGGTCTTAAACCGAATTTTGTAATCTGTGTCGCGTATCTTGGAAAATCTAGAGGCGGAATTTCCCTTACGTCTTTGTGCTTATGGGGAATCAAACAGATTGCAAAGGTGCAAACTGTCGCAAAAGATAAAAATTTTGGTGTGCTGTTGTATACATTTTATTTAGGTTTTTCGGGCATTTGTATCTAAATTGCGGGGTTTCACTTGCGCTAAGGGCGTTGCACAGGGATGGTATTTTAACAAAAGCACGAAAGCGTGAAAACGATGCGATTTAAGAAGATAAGTTTTTTGGCGAGTAAATCTGAGGTGGCGCAAGAAGCCCGATCGATTTTGATGCAGACTTATGGGGATGTGCCGCCATTACAAGCCGATGTGATCGTGGCGTTGGGAGGTGACGGGTTTATGTTGTCCACGCTGCATTCCACCCAGGTTTTACGCGCGCCGGTTTACGGAATGAACCGTGGGACAGTCGGGTTTTTAATGAATGAATACGGCGAAGAGGACCTCGTAGCCCGTTTGGCGGCGGCGGAAGAGGCCATGATACACCCGCTGCGGATGAAGGCGCACTGCGTTGATGGGCGAAAAATCGAAGCGCTGGCGATCAACGAAGTATCTTTGCTGCGACAAGGCCCTCAGGCTGCGAAATTACGGATTTTGGTGGATGGCAAAGAGCGGATGCCTGAGCTGGTGTGCGATGGTGCGCTGTTGGCGACGCCTGCAGGATCTACGGCTTATAACTACAGTGCGCATGGACAAATTTTACCAATTGGTGCGGAGATTTTGGCTTTGACGGCTATGGCGGCTTTTCGGCCGCGGCGGTGGCGAGGGGCTTTGCTGCCAATTACTGCGAAGGTCCGTTTCGAGGTGTTGGAGGCTGATAAACGCCCTGTCCAAGCAGTAGCAGATGGTAATGAAGCCGAAACGGTGAAATGTGTTGAGATTGAGAGTGCACCAGAGGTGACGCATCGGTTATTGTTTGATCCTGAACATGGGCTGGAGGAACGGTTGATCCGTGAACAATTTGCGTGATTTTTTTATAAAATTTAGATTGTGTGTTGCGGTTCACAGTTTTTAACGGGCGGTTTGGCTCTGCTTTAGGCTCGTCGATAGGATTGGGAAAGTAGATTTAAAAGTTTGTATATTTATGCATGGGGCCTGGAACACTGGATGTCTTGTTCTAATCGCGGTAGCATCTTCTTGAGGTCGTGATTGATCTTGCCTTTAGATTAATCGGGAAAATCGGTTTTTTTGAGATGCGTTTGATATAAAAATAA
>DLZA01000031.1 GCA_003447515.1 Paracoccaceae bacterium | reverse complement strand
AAGTAAAGTCTTAATCCCAAACTTTTGTGGTTGCTCAACTTTTGGGGAGGGACCACAATTTTTCCGATCGCTAAAGGTCACACTTCCAATTTTTTTATTTACCTAAATTTTAGCAAGTTCTGCGATAATCGCTTTTGCTGCCTGAGCGGGATCGTTTGCCTGAATAATGGGACGACCAACCACGATGTGATCTGCACCATTATTAATCGCAGAAACCGGTGTCGCAATGCGTTTCTGATCGCCAGGAGCTGTACCAGTTGGGCGAACGCCTGGGGTGACGATCAGTTTGTTGTTTGCTTCAGGCAATGCACGGATCAGTGCGGCTTCCTGTGGGGAGGCGATTACGCCATCAGCCCCAGCCGCGAGTGCAAGGCGCGCTCGGCTTATCACGAGTGACTGGATTTCGCCAGATTGGATAAGACAGTCATCGAGATCGCTGCGATCAAGTGAGGTTAAGATTGTGACGGCGAGTATTTTCAAGTCTGTATTGCTGCATCCTGCAATGGCAGCGCGGACAACATGAGGGTCGCCATGGACTGTCAAAAAATCGAGGTCATATTGTGCTATACCAGCAACAGCACGCTCAACTGTTGTTCCAATGTCAAAAAATTTCATGTCGAGGAAGATGCGTTTACCACGTTCTTTCAGCTCATTTGCGAGAGCAAGGCCGCCACCTGTTAGCATTCCAAGACCAATCTTATAGAAGGAAACGCTATCGCCTAGTCGGTCAGCGATTTTCAGTCCATCGAGCATATTGGGAACGTCGAGAGCAACGATAAGGCGGTCATCTGACGTCATAATTTGAATCCTGTTGCGGCTCCGGCTCGGTTAGCGTTTGTGCCGGGACGGTGTCAAGGTATGGATGGCATATAAACAAATTGTTTTATGCATTTGTAGGGGTTCAGAAGCCGTGATAATGGGGCTTCATACTTTATGGAATTGTTATTTGTTTTTTTCAGCTAAGGCACCGCCACACTTTTTAACACTGGTTATTTTGACGGCAATATCAGTGCTATCGCTGAATATGTTTCTGCCGTCGCTGTCCAATATTTCCCATGAATTTGGGACTGCATATTGGATCGTGAGTCTGTCAGTTTCTGGTTATCTTGGAATCTCAGCAGTGTTGCAAATCATTATGGGCCCTCTCTCGGATCGCTGGGGACGTAGGCCCATTCTTTTGGTGGGTATGGCGATTTTTTCTGTGGCGTCCGTCGGGTGTTGGATTGCCCCAAATATTGGTGTCTTTTTGGTATGTCGTATGCTGCAAGGCGCGGTGATTGCGGGGATGGCGTTGAGCCGTGCTGTCATTCGCGACATGGCCCCGCCACACGAGGCGGCGCGGATGATGGGCTATGTGGCAATGGTTATGGCACTTGCGCCGATGTTAGGGCCTGTTTTGGGTGGAGTAATCGATCAGGCCTTCGGTTGGCGCATGACGTTTCTAGTTTTCGCATTGTTGGGTGTTGCTGTGTTTGTGGTTGCATGGATCGATTTGGGAGAAACCAATGTCAGGCCATCAGAGACATTTTTCAAACAATTTAAGACCTATCCAGAGTTGTTTGGTTCTGGTCTATTCTGGGGTCATGTGTTGTGTCAGTCCTTTTCAGTGGGAGCATTTTATGTGTTTTTAGCAGGAGCTCCGTTGGTTGGCGAAGTGATCTTCGGTCTTACGCCCACGCAGGTTGGAATTGGTATGGGTACAATCACTGGTGGCTTTGTCGTTGGAAACTATTTTACGGGGCGATTTGTGTTGCGATATTCGCTTGGCACTATGATGGTAGCTGGGCGGACAATCACGGTTCTTGGCGTGGGAGCTGGGCTTTCGTTGATATCTTTGAGCTACATGCATCCTGTCATATTGTTTGGATCTGTTATATTTATAGGCGTGGGTAACGGGCTTACTTTGCCTGCTAGTAATTCCGGAGCAATGTCAGTGCGACCAGATTTAGCAGGCAGTGCTTCTGGTTTGTCTGGAGCATTCGTGGTGGCGGTGGGGTCGTTTTTAACGTTCCTAACGGGCGCAGTTCTTACCCAAGCTACTGGTGCGTTTGTATTGATGTTTATTTTGATGGTGGTGAGTGTTTTGGGTTTGATTTCTGCCTTGTATGTGCGAGCAGTCGAGCCTCTAGTAAGGTAAGGGCATATTATCATGAATGCTGGGATTATATCCTTGGTACTGGCTTATGTATTAAGTCAGTTTTACCGTGCGTTTTTGGCCGTAATGGCTCCTGAGTTAGAGGCGAGTATTGGTGCTACGCCTGCGGATTTAGCTTTGGCGAGCGGTGTTTGGTTTTTGGTGTTTGCGTGTATGCAGATCCCTATTGGAGAACTGTTGGATAGGATTGGACCACGTCTGACTTCTAGCGTCATGTTCGCTATGGGTGGTGCGGGAGGCGCAGTGGTTTTTGCGATGGCGAGTGTGCCTTGGCATATCTCAGTTGCGATGGGATTGATTGGCTTTGGGTGCGCGCCGGTGCTGATGGCGAGTTACTATATTTTTGCGCGGTCTTATTTGCCTGCTGTTTTTGCGACGTTGGCGGGGGTAACGCTTGGGATCGGGAACCTCGGAAATATTGGGAGTTCCTTGCCCATGAGCATGGCGGTTGAAACTTTTGGCTGGCGTGGGACTATGTGGGTGCTAGCAAGCGTGACATTGTTAGTTGCGGTGGCTGCGTTTTTGTTTGTGCGCGATCCGGAAAAGGTAGACGGCAGTGGATCAGGTTCGGTACTCGATTTGTTAAAAATGCCTGTGATCTGGCCGATTTTGGCGATTATGACAGTAAATTATGTACCAGCGGCTGGGTTACGCGGATTATGGGCTGGACCATATTTGAACGAGGTCTTTGCAGCCAGTGCTGCGAGTATTGGTTTGGTAACATTGGTAATGAGTGTCGCGATGGCAGCAGGGAATTTCATCTTTGGGCCGCTTGACCGCCTCATTGCCTCTCGTAAAGCGATCGTTCTGGGTGGGAATGTGTGTGGTGTGATAAGCATTGGATTATTGATTCTTTTTGCAGGCAATTCAATCGCCGTATCGGCAATGTTACTGGCCATGATTGGATTAAGTGCTGGCACCTTCGTAGTGATTATTGCGCATGCGAAAACGTTTTTTCCTGAACATCTTATGGGACGTGGTGTAACTTTGTTGAACCTGTTTGGGATTGGTGGTGTTGGGGTTTTCCAATCACTATCTGGGCGTGTCTATAACGAGGCTGCTATTAGGCTTGAGCCTGTGGCGGCACACCAGGTGCTGTTCGGTTTTTTTGGCTGTGCGCTGCTGTTGGGGTGTATAGTTTACGCCTTTAGCCGTGATGGGCGCAACGAAGGCTGACTACTTTACGTGCCTAGGGAACATTGAAGCGCAAAGTCTTGGCGCCTCTTGTCGTGAGGCATTTTGGTTCCTATTTGAGATGTAAGGCCTGCAACCTGACGTGCCTATGTAGGGCGTCTCATCTAAAAGCCGGCGCTTACAAAAGGAGAAGACCATGAATTTGGAAAAATTCACTGAACGGTCTCGGGGGATGATTCAATCGGCCCAGACCATAGCGATGCGCGAAGATCACCAGCGTTTTACGCCCCAACATCTGTTAAAGGCCTTGCTTGATGACGGTGAAGGGTTTGCGGCAAATATAATAAAGGTAGCGGGTGGTGATCCTACGCAGATTGTACAGAATTTAGACGCAAATTTGGCAAAGATGCCGAAAGTATCTGGCGTTGCCGGACAAGTCTATATTGATGGGCAAACAGCGAAGGTCATTGGTGAAGCTGAGAACTTAGCACAGAAGGCAGGTGATAGTTATGTGCCTGTCGAGCGGATGTTAATGGCGTTGGTAATTGTGAAATCGGATGCGGCAACTATTTTAAAGACTGGGAATATCTCTGCGCAGGCGCTGAATGCTGCCATCAATGATCTTCGAAAAGGCCGGACGGCTGATAGCGCTAGCGCAGAAGATGGCTATGATGCGCTGAAGAAATACGCTCGTGATCTTACGGCTGCTGCGCGAAACGGGAAGATTGATCCAATAATTGGGCGGGATGAAGAAATTCGTCGCGCAATGCAGGTGCTAAGTCGCCGGACTAAAAATAACCCAGTTTTGATTGGTGAGCCTGGCGTAGGTAAAACTGCAATTGCGGAAGGTCTAGCATTAAGGATCATCAATGGAGATGTGCCTGAAAGTTTGGAAAATAAAATGTTAATGGCGCTCGATATGGGCGCGTTAATTGCAGGTGCAAAATATCGTGGTGAGTTTGAGGAGCGTTTGAAATCTATTCTGACTGAAGTAACCGAGGCGGCGGGTGAGATCATCTTGTTCATTGATGAGATGCACACACTGGTTGGTGCAGGCAAATCTGAGGGAGCTATGGATGCGTCAAACCTGCTGAAGCCTGCGCTGGCGCGGGGAGAGTTGCACTGTGTCGGCGCAACGACGCTAGATGAATATCGCAAACACGTGGAACAGGACGCAGCACTTGCTCGGCGGTTTCAGCCTGTTGTGGTACAAGAACCGACTGTTGTGGATACAATTTCCATTTTACGAGGGATCAAGGAGAAATACGAAGTGCACCATGGAATTCGGATTTCTGACAGTGCATTGGTTTCGGCGGCGAACCTGTCTAATCGTTACATTACGGATCGGTTCTTGCCTGATAAAGCTATTGATTTGATGGACGAAGCGGCGGCACGTTTGCGGATGGTAGTGGATTTTAAGCCAGAAGCTCTTGACGCGATTGATCGAGAACTGTTGCAAAAGCAGATTGAGGTTGAGGCGTTGAAATCTGAGAAGGACCCAGCATCTAAAGAACGGTTAAAAACCTTAAAAAAAGAGGTGGCTTATTTGCAGGAAGAATCTGTGAATATGACAACCACGTGGCAGGCAGAGAGGGATAAGTTGGCAGGTGCACGTGGTATCAAGGAAGAGCTTGATGCCGCACGTGTGCAATTTGAAACGGCACGGCGAGCTGTTGATTTGGCCAAAATGGGTGAGTTGCAGTATGGTGTGATTCCGGACCTGGAGAAGAAATTGATAGAAGCTGAGGGTCGTGAGGATGACGTGATGGTTGAAGAGGCCGTGCGGCCCGAACATATCGCAAGCATTGTCGAGCGTTGGACAGGTATTCCAGTAGATAAAATGTTGGAAGGCACGCGTGAGAAATTGTTGCGTATGGAGGCTGAGCTAAGCAAGCGAGTGGTAGGGCAGTTTGATGCTGTAACCGCTGTCTCAAACGCTGTGCGGCGGTCGCGTGCAGGTCTGTCAGATGAAAACCGTCCGCAAGGGTCATTCCTGTTTCTGGGGCCAACTGGTGTTGGTAAAACCGAATTGACTAAGGCATTGGCGGAGTTTTTGTTTGATGACGATTCCGCCATGGTGCGGATCGATATGTCGGAGTTCATGGAGAAGCATTCCGTTTCTCGGTTGATTGGAGCGCCTCCTGGTTACGTTGGTTATGACGAAGGTGGAAGTCTTACCGAACCTGTGCGCCGCCGGCCTTACCAAGTCGTGCTGTTTGATGAAGTGGAAAAGGCACACCCAGATGTGTTTAATGTTTTATTGCAAGTGCTTGATGATGGGGTTCTTACCGATGGGCATGGGCGGACTGTAGATTTCAAACAAACAATTATCATTTTGACATCGAATCTTGGCAGCCAAGCGCTGAGCCAGTTGCCAGATGGCGTCGATTCTGAAGTCGCTAAGGCTGATGTAATGGGTGCGTTACGGGAGCATTTTCGTCCCGAATTCATTAATCGTTTGGATGAGATCGTTTTGTTTAATCGGTTGAGCAGAAATAATATGGATGGAATCGTAAACATTCAGTTAGAAATTCTAGAACATCGACTACAAGGACGTGATATTGCTCTTGATTTAAATGAGGCAGCAAAAACTTGGCTGGCGGATCAGGGATACGACCCAGTATATGGTGCGCGGCCGCTCAAGCGTGTAATTCAAAAGGCGGTGCAGAACCCGCTCGCGGAATTGCTATTGTCCGGGAATGTTCT
>DLZA01000333.1:3700-4462 GCA_003447515.1 Paracoccaceae bacterium | reverse complement strand
GAGAGGGCCATGCAGATGGGTAAGCTTGTAAACTTATTGATGGCCTTGAGACGCGCACGGCCACTCTTTGCTTATAAATTTAAATGTCCAATGATTTTGTCTGATAGGAAAGGTGAAGCGGCGTTTTTGTTTAAAGCCATCAACTCACCAGCCTACATCTTATCTGAAAAATGTGACTCAAAAAGTTTCCGTGTTATTGAAATACCCAAAGAAAAATTTCCCACGTTGTTGATTAGTGTATTTGGAGAACAAAGGAACGGGGAGATGCGCATTGCGTAACATCCTTCCTATTCTAACAGTTGTCTTTGGTCTTTTCGTGATTTGGTATGCTGGCGCGGTTTATCTCAATTCTAACTGGGCGTACGACAAAGCCAAAAGGGCGGATGTGGAGTTGTCTTTTGGGGTGATGGTGGCTGACACTATGGCACAAGAAAAGCCGCGTTTGCCGCCGCCACATCAAGTGATTGCGGAGATTTGGAAAACCACAGGTGCTATGGTTCAGCGCGGGCGGGCGTTTTCTAAGCGGTCTTTGATTTATCATGGATGGATAACCCTGAGCTCGACCATGCTAGGATTTGTGTTTGGTACTGGGTTGGGAATTTTGCTGGCGGTGGCCATTGTTCATAGTCGTGCGATGGATATGTCGGTAATGCCTTGGGTTATTGCTAGTCAAACCATCCCCATTTTGGCAATTGCGCCGATGATTGTGGTGGTTTTGGCCTCTGCTCAGGTTGATGATTTTATCGCAAAGGGAGTTATCTC
>DLZA01000333.1:0-3327 GCA_003447515.1 Paracoccaceae bacterium | reverse complement strand
TCACCAGATCATATGGAGCTGGATCAGATGCGAACTTGGAATGCATCGCGTAGTCAGACTTTTTGGAAGTTGCGCTTACCTGCCTCAGCGTCATTTTTGTTTACCTCCCTCAAGGTTGGCATTGCTGCAAGTTTGATTGGGGCGGTTGTTGCCGAGTTGTCTTTGTCGCAAGATGGTGGGCTTGGCGCACGGATGCTTGTGGGTAGTTATTATGGGCAAACTATTCAGATTTGGAGTGCTTTGATCGCGGCAGCCACGCTGGCTGCGTTGATGGTGGCGATGATTGGAGTGGTGCAGACGGTGACACTAAAGAAAATGGGGATGGCTTCATGATTTGGATTTGTACCGTCCTTTTGTTTTGGGTAATAGCTTGGGCGATTAATGTTCGCATGGTGGCGATGAAGCCTTCGCGGATCATTACATTTTTTGTGCCCGCCCTATTTGGTGTGACTTTATTGTTGTTATGGGAAGGGATCGTGCGGGGGCTTCAAATAAGCCCTGTTTTACTGCCGCCTCCCTCTGCCATCGCGGTCACGTTTTCGCAAAGTGTTCCAATACTCTGGGGTGACTTTGTTCAGACGTTTGTGAAGGGCGCTTTGTCTGGATATGTCATCGGATGCGGGGCTGCGGTGTTGACTGCTATTGCCGTAGATCGTTCGCCGTTCTTGCAGCGTGGCTTACTGCCAGTTGGGAATTTTGTTGCGGCGTTGCCGATTATTGGGCTGGCGCCAATTATGGTGATGTGGTTTGGGTTTGGTTGGCAGTCAAAGGCTGCTGTGGTCGTGGCGATGGTGTTTTTTCCTGTGTTGGTTAACACGGTGCAGGGATTGCAGGCTAGTGATGCGATGCAGCGGGATTTGATGCGAACTTATGCTGCGAACTATCCTCAAGCATTGTTACGTTTGCGCTTGCCAGCGGCGATGCCATTTATTTTTAATGGTTTAAAGATTGCTACAACGCTTGCTTTGATCGGAGCAATCGTGGCGGAGTTCTTCGGTTCACCCATCAAGGGAATGGGGTTTCGGATTTCTACTGAGGTCGGGCGGCTTTCGCTTGATATGGTGTGGGCAGAAATTACGGTGGCGGCCTTTGCCGGGTCGGCATTTTATGGGGGGGTTGCATTGATCGAAAAGACCGTGACCTTCTGGCATCCGTCGCAAAGGCGGGTGCGATGACGATAAATTTCAAAACCAACTAGGAGAGAGACTATGAAAACTTTACTCGCAGCCGCACTGGCAGGTGCGATGGCCTTGGGGAGCACGTTTGCAAGCGCTGATGGGCATGCAAATAAGGTAACATTACAGTTGAAATGGGTCGCACAGGCTCAGTTTGCTGGGTATTATGTGGCGCTGGACAAGGGGTTCTACGCCGAAGAGGGCCTTACGGTAGATATTAAACCAGGCGGTCCTGATATTGCGCCAGCTCAGGTCATTGCGGGAGGTGGGGCTGATGTCGTTCTTGATTGGATGCCGTCTGCGCTCGCTTCGCGTGAAAGAGGATTAGACCTCGTGAATATCGCACAGCCGTTCACATCTTCGGGCATGATGCTGACGTGTCGCAAAGATGCGGGCATTTCAAGCCCTGCAGATTTTGCGGGCAAGACGCTAGGCGTCTGGTTCTTTGGTAACGAGTATCCGTTTTTGAGTTGGATGAGCAAATTGGGTCTGGCAACAGATGGGTCTGATGGTGGCGTGACGGTCCTAAGACAGGGATTTAATGTGGACCCAATCCTTCAAGGCCAAGCGGCTTGTGTGTCGACGATGACGTACAACGAATACTGGCAGATCATTGATGCTGGATTGTCCCCTGATGATTTGGTCGTTTTCAAGTATGAGGATCAAGGTGTCGCGACACTTGAAGATGGCATGTACGTGTTGGGCGAAAACTTAAAAGATCCTGTTTTCAAAGAGAATATGGTGAAATTTGTGCGTGCGTCCATGAAAGGTTGGAAGTACGCAGAAGCAAACCCAGACGAAGCAGCAATGATCGTTTTGGATAATGACGCAACTGGTGCGCAGACAGAGAAACATCAGAAGCGGATGATGGGTGAAGTGGCCAAACTGACCGCTGGTTCTTCTGGTGCACTGGATGTGGCTGCGGCCGAACGAACTGTTCAAAGCCTGTTGTCTGGTGGATCTGATCCTGTGATTACCAAGGCACCTGAGGGTGCTTGGACAGCTGAGATCACGGACGCTGCTCTGAATTAAGCCATTGCGTTTTAAGTATTAACTGCGCCGGTGAGAGCTCATCGGCGCAGTTTTTTATTGCCTGACGTAGGGATGAACAAAGATGTTTACGTTCAAAGAAATCTTTGATGGTGGGTACTTGGGCAGTATGATCTGCTTGGGTAAGCCCGTGACTTGGGCCAATACTGATCCTAAGTGCCCTCTGAAGTGCATAGAGGCTCAAGCAATCAAAGTAATTTCATCCAGTTTAGCGTGTCTTTGGTTGGACCATTAGGTTTGTATTCTGCGCCCAGTGGTGCTGTGTAGCCTATATTGGCGATGTCTTGGAAGATGTGTTTGTAGTTAAGTTCACCGTGATCGGGGGCTCCGCGGTCTGGAACTGAGGCGAATTGGATGTGCCCAATATGGGGTAGGAGGGTGCGGATGCGGGTGGTGACGTCACCTTCTGTGCGGCCCACGTGGTAGCAATCAAACATAAGTTTTAGGTTTGGGGCGGCCACTTCTTTGATAATTGAAATAGCTTGGTTTGTAGTTTGCAGGAAGTAGTTTGGTGCGTCGTGGCGGTTAAGTGGCTCGATGAGAATAGTGATGTTTTGCGGTGCTGCTTGGCTGGTGGCGTAACGGAGGTTCTCAACAAAAATTTTGTGCGCATCAGGACCCCTGGCGAATCCCGCCATGACATGGATGCTTGCAATGTTTGTTGCTGTGGCGTAGGCGATCGCTTCGTCGATGGCTGCACGGGCGTCAAACTGGCGGTTTGGCAATGCAGATAGGCCGTTTTCTCCTACTTCTGTGTTGCCGCGCGATGTGTTTAGACCAAGCATTTCAAGACCTGTTTCCGCAATGGCCGCATTTAGGTCATTAACGGATGTGGCGTAGGGCCAGTGACATTCAACTGCGTGAAACCCTGCTTTATGGGCGGCGCGTACTGCATCTGGGAGGAGCAGTTCCGTCCATAGGAAACCGAGGTTGGCTGAAAATTTAGTCAATTGCTCCACTCAACATCAAATCTTTTTACAACAGATTGGATCTGACTGGGCGTTAGTTGGATTGGTTCCATTCCACGTGTCAGAAGGGCGAGACGGGCCGTGTCTTCAAGTTCTTCAATTGCGTTGCAAGCGGCTTCGATGTCTTTACCGGC
>DLZA01000094.1 GCA_003447515.1 Paracoccaceae bacterium | reverse complement strand
TATTTTAGCAGAAAAAAATAAAAATAGCAGAATGTGCAACGGGGAATGTGTTTTGTCTCACTTTTTGCGGTTGTTATGTGGCCTGCTCGCAAAATTGTGTTGGTCGATCAAGGGATGGGCAGCGACACGCCAAGCGGTAAAGGGAATGGCGCAGATGATGTACTTCTGTTTGACTAGGATCCAATCGAAAGTGCCATTATCTTGGAAGTCATTCACGAAGACCAACTTGCTTGGTGCTAAGCCCACCGTAAGCTGTAGCAATTTGCGAGATGCCTCAATGCCGTTTTATTATTTGGTTTATTCTATGATGCGCCTACTGGCATCAGCTTGTGAAGGTACTTTTCGTGTCAGCTCATCATTGCCTTCGAACCTCAAGCTTACCATGAAAATATCCGCTTTATTGAAAGTTTAACCTATGTTTAAAAAAATTCTGATTGCAAACCGTGGTGAAATAGCGTGCCGCGTAATGAAAACCGCCAAGAAAATGGGTATCCGGACTGTTGCGATCTATTCTGATGCTGACAAAGACGCGCTGCATGTCCAAATGGCGGATGAAGCTGTGCACATAGGCCCGCCACCGGCGAACCAATCCTACATTGTTATCGAGAAGGTAATGGATGCTATTCGCCAGACTGGTGCTGAGGCTGTCCATCCTGGATATGGTTTTCTAAGTGAAAATAAGCTGTTCGCAGAAGCGCTTGAACAAGAAGGTGTAGCATTTATCGGGCCACCAGCGAACGCGATCGAAAGTATGGGTGATAAAATTACATCCAAAAAGCTTGCACAGGAAGCGGGTGTTTCAACGGTCCCAGGCTATATGGGTTTGATCGCAAGCGCGGATGAAGCAGTTAAAATTTCGAACGAAGTTGGATACCCTGTGATGTTGAAAGCCTCTGCCGGTGGCGGTGGTAAGGGTATGCGGATCGCATGGAATGATCAGGAGGCCCGCGAGGGTTTCCAATCGTCCAAAAATGAGGCAGCAAATTCCTTTGGTGACGATCGCATTTTTATTGAAAAATTTGTTACGCAGCCGCGACATATCGAAATTCAGATCCTTGCAGATAAGTATGGAAATACGCTGTATTTAAATGAGCGAGAATGCTCGATCCAGCGTCGGAACCAGAAGGTTGTCGAGGAGGCGCCAAGCCCATTTTTGGATGAAGCGACCCGTAAAGCGATGGGTGAACAGTCTGTGGCACTTGCTGCGGCAGTGGACTATTGTTCTGCAGGCACGGTCGAATTTATCGTAGATGGGGACAAGAATTTCTATTTCCTCGAAATGAATACGCGTTTGCAGGTGGAACACCCTGTGACTGAGTTGATTACTGGTATCGATCTTGTTGAGCAGATGATCCGCATTGCGTACGGTGAAAAATTAGCGATGAAACAATCCGATGTAGTTATCGACGGTTGGGCCATTGAAAATCGTTTGTATGCTGAAGATCCATATCGAAATTTTTTGCCATCGATTGGTCGTTTGACACGCTATCGTCCACCAAAGGAAAAGGTAAAAGAGGGTTATACTGTGCGTAATGACACTGGTGTATACGAGGGTGGTGAGATTAGCATGTACTATGATCCGATGATTGCCAAGCTGTGTACTTGGGCGCCGAATCGTGGCGATGCAATCGAACGGATGCGAGTTGCACTGGATAGCTTTGAGTTAGAGGGTATTGGGCATAATCTTCCATTCTTATCTGCAGTTATGGATCACGAGCGTTTTATTACGGGAAATATCACTACAGCGTTCATTGAAGAAGAATTTCCAGAAGGTTTTGAGGGTGTTACGCTTGATAGCTCATCCGAGCGTCATATCGCTGCGTGCTGTGCAGCCATGTATCGTGTGGCAGAAATTCGTCGCTCACGTGTATCTGGGCGGATCGACAATCACAAACGTCAGGTTGGCAAGGATTGGGTCGTTTCCCTGCAGAATTCGTCTTACGAAGTTAAGATAAAAGCTGATGACAAAGGATCGACGGTTAGGTTTGTAGATGGCGAAAAAATTCGTATTTCTTCAAAATGGCTACCAGGTCAACCACTTGCAAAATTGACAGTGAACAATGAAAAATTAGTTCTTAAGGTCGCACCGATTTCTGCTGGATATCGTGTGCGTATGCGTGGGGCTGATTTGAAAGTTCGCGTGCGCAGCACGCGTAACGCTGAGCTAGCTGCGCTGATGCCAGACAAGCTTCCGCCAGATACATCTAAGATGTTGCTGTGTCCGATGCCAGGCCTAGTTGTTAAGCTCGACGTTGTTGAAGGTGACGAAGTTCAAGAAGGACAGGCGTTGTGCACAATTGAGGCAATGAAAATGGAAAATGTTCTGCGGGCTGAAAAGAAGAGTAAAGTTACCAAGATCAACGCAAAAGTTGGGAATAACCTTGCAGTGGATGATGTGATAATGGAGTTTGAATAGGGGTGATTGGAGCCGAGCTACCGTCAGGTCAAGGTAGGATCGCGCCACTGTTGGGATTGCTTCTGGTAGTTCTGTTTGCGCGTTGTTTTTTGGTGGTAGATGGTCGGCGTTGGCTTGAGTGTATACTCGATATGCAAAAGCGCATTGCGGTAATGACTTTGTGAATTATTGATGCTTTGCGCCTGCTCTATTGAGAGAAGAATCTGGGGTCTTCTGTTGATCGTTTGCTTTGAAGGCAAACTTATGCGGGAATATCCCATGTAGCGTCGATCAATCGGCTAAGTGGTGCAAAATGATGACGGAATTCAGTCTATGTGTTTTGATCAGACGTTACTCTTTTTGAGAGATTGGGTGAATATGATGAAAATTCAGTTTATCAACCACTTTATATCGTCGGGCATTCAAGTGGTTGGTGTCTACCTAATGTGGTCCGGCTTCAAGGCATGGCTGATGCGGGCTTGAACTAGAACTGCTCTGAGCGGTGGAAATGATTATAAGTTAGAGATACCGTACTTGTGCGAAAAGGACTGAAGAGATGAGTGATAAAAAAACTTGGGAAACGTTGGCGGAAAAAGAGCTCCGTGGTAAGCCTCTCGAGAGCCTGCAATGGGATACACCTGAAGGCATTAATGTAAAACCTATTTACACGGCTGAAGATCTGAACGAGCTGGATCACTTGGATGGGATGCCTGGGATCAATCCCTACACGCGGGGGCCGCGGGCAACCATGTACACAGGGCGGCCTTGGACTATCCGTCAGTATGCTGGGTTTTCGACGGCTGAGGAGTCAAACGCATTTTATCGCAAGGGTTTGGCTGCGGGTCAGCAGGGTGTTTCTGTGGCATTCGATCTTGCAACGCACCGTGGTTATGACAGTGACCACGATCGGGTTGTCGGAGATGTTGGAAAAGCGGGAGTAGCAATTGATAGCGTTGAGGATATGAAAATACTGTTCGACGGAATTCCACTGGATAAGATTTCTGTTTCTATGACCATGAATGGTGCGGTTATACCAGTGTTAGCGTCCTTTATTGTTGCTGGGGAAGAGCAGGGGCACAGTCGCTCTGTGCTGTCAGGAACCATTCAAAATGATATACTTAAAGAGTTTATGGTGCGGAACACCTACATTTACCCACCTGAACCATCCATGCGGATTGTGGCGGATATCATTGAGTTTACTGCTAGCGAAATGCCCAAATTCAACTCGATTTCTATCTCCGGCTATCATATGCAGGAAGCGGGAGCTAACCTGGTGCAAGAGCTAGCGTTCACACTGGCGGATGGTAAGGAATACGTGAAAACTGCGATAGCAAAGGGGATGGATGTGGACGCTTTTGCTGGCCGTTTATCATTTTTCTTTGCGATTGGCATGAACTTCTTTATGGAAGTCGCCAAACTGCGGGCTGCGCGGTTACTTTGGTCTGAAATCATGATGGAGTTTGAGCCAAAGATGCCTGGATCGTCAATGCTACGCACTCATTGCCAGACGTCTGGCGTGTCATTGCAGGAGCAGGACCCATACAATAATGTGGTGCGTACTGCTTACGAGGCAATGAGCGCCGTGTTGGGTGGAACTCAATCGTTGCACACAAATTCTTTTGACGAAGCGATTGCGCTGCCAACTGAAGAGTCAGCACGGTTGGCGCGAAACACGCAGCTGATCCTGCAAAACGAAACGGGTGTGACCAATGTAGTCGATCCACTGGCAGGCTCGTATTACATTGAAAACCTAACCAACGAGTTGGCCAATGCGGCGCGAGAAATCATCAAAGAGGTTGATGATATGGGTGGCATGACTAAGGCAGTTGCGTCGGGTATGCCAAAGCTTCGGATTGAGGAAGCAGCAGCACGGCGGCAAGCAGCGATTGATCGTGGTGACGAAGTTGTTGTTGGGGTTAACAAGTTCCAGTTAGATAAACAGCCACGAATTAATATCCGCGACATCGATAATGCTGAAGTGCGTGAAAACCAGTTGGCGCGGTTAAAAGACATTCGTGCATCGCGGGATACAAATGCCTGTGAGCAGGCATTGATGATGCTTGAGCAGGGTGCTTCTACTGGGAAGGGCAATCTACTGGCACTGGCGATTGAGGCTGCACGGGCAAGAGCCACAGTGGGTGAAATTTCAGATTCAATGGAAGCGGTCTTTGGCCGCCACAGAGCCGAGGTTAAAACATTGGCAGGGGTATATGGAGCAGCTTATGAAGGTGACGAAGGATTTTCTCAGATCCAAGCAGATGTGGAAACCTTTGCTGTAAACGAGGGTCGTCGTCCGCGTATGTTGGTTGTGAAAATGGGTCAAGACGGGCACGACCGCGGGGCTAAAGTAATTGCTACTGCATTTGCTGATATTGGATTTGATGTGGACGTTGGGCCACTGTTTCAAACACCAGCTGAGGCGGCCCAAGATGCGGTTGATAATGATGTACACGTGATTGGAATTTCTTCACAGGCAGCCGGTCACAAAACACTAGCTCCGCAATTGGTGTCTGCGTTGAAGGATCAGAACGCGGAAGACATCATTGTTGTTTGCGGTGGTGTTATTCCGCAGCAAGACTACGATTTTCTTTACGCAGCGGGGGTTAAGGCGATCTTTGGGCCAGGCACTAATATCCCATCTGCAGCGCGTAATATTCTCGACTTGATCAAGTCCAGCTAAGGAGAGCTAATGCCAGATAAATCTAAGGAGCGTGCCCTTCGTTATCACGCAGAGCCTACACCTGGAAAGCTAGAGATCCGCGCTACTAAACCGATGGAGAACCAGCGCGATTTGTCACTGGCGTATAGTCCCGGAGTGGCTGAAGCGTGTATGGAGATAGCGCGGGATACTACCGTGGCAGAGAGCTATACAACGCGTGGGAATTTAGTGGGTGTTGTGACTAATGGATCGGCGGTCCTGGGGCTTGGAAATATTGGAGCGCTGGCATCTAAGCCTGTGATGGAAGGCAAAGCGGTTCTGTTTAAGAAATTTGCCAACATCGACTGCTTTGATATTGAGATAGACGAGACTGATCCTAAAAAGTTGGCTGATGTAGTTTGTGCCTTAGAGCCAACTTTTGGGGCGATCAATCTCGAAGATATTAAAGCACCGGATTGTTTTATTGTGGAAAAAATCTGCCGCGAGCGGATGAATATCCCTGTGTTTCATGATGACCAGCACGGCACCGCTATCGTGGTTGGGGCTGCGGCTACTAATGCACTGACTGTGGCTGGTAAAAAATTTGAAGATATCAAGATTGTATCAACGGGCGGTGGCGCCGCAGGTGTAGCCTGTTTGAACATGCTTCTAAAGTTAGGTGTGAAGCGCAAAAATGTCTGGCTATGTGATATCAACGGGCTGGTTTATGAGGGTCGGCAGGTGGATATGAATTTTCAGAAATTCGAATATGCACAAGCCAGCGACTTGCGCACCTTGGACGAAGTTATCGAAGGAGCAGATATGTTTCTAGGGCTATCTGGGCCAGGAGTTTTAAAGCCAGAGATGATTGCGAAGATGAATAAACAACCCATCATTTTTGCTTTGGCAAACCCAACGCCAGAGATCATGCCTGAGGAGGTTAAAAGAATTGCACCTGATGCGATTATTGCGACGGGTCGGTCCGATTATCCGAACCAAGTTAATAACGTACTATGCTTTCCATTCATCTTTCGTGGGGCATTGGACGTAGCTGCGACTGAGATAAATGACGCTATGAAAATCGGCTGTGTCGAAGGTATTGCAGCGCTTGCGCGGACTACTAGCAGTGCCGAGGCGGCGGCTGCGTATCGTGGTGAGCAGATGACCTTTGGAGCAAATTATTTAATTCCTAAACCCTTTGACCCGCGTCTTATGGGTATTGTTGCAAGTGCGGTTGCTAAGGCTGCAATGGAGAGTGGTGTAGCCAAGCGGCCTGTAGGAGATATTGGCTCTTATAAGGATGATCTTGATCGCTCGGTCTTTAAATCTGCCTTTATAATGCGCCCTGTATTTGATGCGGCCAAAACTATGGAGCGAACGATTATATTTGCTGAGGGTGAGAGTGAGCGTGTTTTGCGCGCTGCTAGTGCCATGCTTGAGGAGGGTGTCGATAAACCTATCCTTATTGGGCGGCCTGATGTTGTTCAAAGGCGTATTTTGGCGGCGGGATTGACGATTGAGGTGGGTAAGGATTTTGATCTGATGAACCCACAAAGTGATGCGCGGTATCGCGACTACTGGCAAACATATTACGGGATTATGAAGCGGCGAGGGGTTACGCCTGATCTTGCTAAGGCAATCATGCGTACGAACTCTACCGCGATTGGGGCTATTGCCGTGCATCGCGGTGAGGCGGACAGCCTTATCTGTGGGACATTTGGCCAGTATTTGTGGCATCTGAAATATGTTAATGAGGTACTTGGGCATAATGGCCTGCACCCCGTGGGTGCACTGTCACTTATGATTCAAGAAAAGGGGCCACTATTTGTAGCCGATACGCAAGTAAATCCTGAACCGAGTGCACAGCAGATTTCGGAAGTGGTTGTTGGTGCTGCACGCCACGTGCGCCGTTTTGGTTTAGATCCTAAGATTGCTTTGCTTAGCCATTCGCAGTTCGGGAATCTTGAGTGCGACAGTGGACGGAAAATGCGCGAAGCGCTGGCTATTTTGGACACTCAAAGTCTTGATTTTGAATATGAGGGCGAGATGCACGCAGATAGTGCGCTCGATCCTGTGTTGCGCGCGCGGATCTTGCCGGATAGCCGTCTTGACGGTGCGGCTAACACGTTAGTCTTTGCCAATACTGATGCGGCAAGTGCGGTGCGTAACGTCCTAAAGACCCGCGCCGATGGATTGGAGGTCGGGCCAATCCTGATGGGCATGGGCAACAAAGCTCATATTGTGACGCCGTCAATCACGGCGCGAGGATTATTGAACATTGCAGCACTGGCTGGGACGTCTGTGCATTCATACGACTAAGGAGACAGACTGTGGGATATAAAGATGTTTACAGGGCATGGCAGGCTGACCCAGAAGCGTTCTGGATGGAGGCCACACATGCTATTGACTGGGTAAAAGCACCGAGTAAGGCCCTAAGCGATGAGAAAGCACCATTTTATGAATGGTTTGCCGATGGGGTGGTGAACACGTGCTATAATGCGGTGGATAGGCATGTGGAAAATGGCCGCGCTGATCAAGCGGCGATCATCTATGACAGCCCTATCACGGATAGCAAAGAGATGATTACCTATGCACAATTGAAGAAACGCGTTGCCAGCATGGGCGGTGCGTTACAAGCACAGGGGATTGAAAAAGGTGATCGCGTAATAATATACATGTCTATGACGCCGGAGGCGATTATTGCCATGCTAGCTTGCTCCCGCATTGGTGCAATTCATTCAGTGGTGTTCGGCGGTTTCGCGGCTAATGAATTGGCAACACGGATTGATGATGCAACCCCGAAGGCGATTATCGCGAGTTCCTGTGGGATCGAGCCGGGTCGAGTGGTGAAATATAAGCCGCTGCTGGACCAAGCGATCGAGCTGTCTTCGCATAAACCAGAGACCTGCATTATTTTTCAGCGCCCCCAGGCGGTGGCACATATGGTTGAAGGCCGTGATTTTGATTGGAATGATGTGCAAGAAGGCGTCTCGCCTGCACCCTGTGTGGATGTGAATGGGAATGAACCAGTCTATATCCTTTATACGTCTGGCACGACAGGCCAGCCTAAGGGCGTCGTGCGTCACACGGGTGGGCATTTGGTTGCTCTAAATTGGACCATGAAAAACGTTTATGACATGGATCCGGGCGATGTGTTTTGGGCAGCGTCTGATGTGGGTTGGGTCGTAGGTCACTCTTATATCTGTTACGCACCGCTTATTCACGGCAACACAACAGTTGTTTTCGAAGGCAAGCCGGTTGGGACCCCTGATGCAGGCACGTTCTGGCGCGTGATTGAAGAACACAAGGTACGCGCTCTGTTCACTGCGCCAACGGCGTTTCGTGCCATAAAGCGTGTCGATCCTGCTGGTGAATTTGTAAAAAAATATAATCTTTCTGAGCTTAAGGCATTGTTCCTAGCTGGCGAGCGCGCGGACCCCGATACAATTGAATGGGCGCAGGCTCAATTGGCTGTGCCTGTGATTGATCATTGGTGGCAAACGGAGACGGGCTTTACCATGGTTGGTAACCCGATGGGCATCGAACATTTGCCTGTCAAGCTTGGGTCGCCTACAGTTCCAATGCCCGGCTACGACGTGCGTATTCTGTCTGATGATGGCGCGGAAATGCCAGTCGGCGAATTGGGTGCGATTGCCGTTAAACTTCCATTGCCGCCGGGTACACTGCCAACGCTTTGGAATGCAGAGGAGCGATACAAGGCATCTTATCTGAATACTTTTAAAGGTTATTATGAAACTGGTGATGCGGGTTTAAAGGATGAAGATGGGTACGTCTACATAATGGCGCGTACAGACGACGTGATCAATGTTGCGGGTCATCGTCTTTCAACTGGTGGGATGGAAGAGGTTCTGGCTAGCCATCCCGATGTCGCGGAATGCGCTGTGATTGGTATCGCTGATCAACTTAAAGGGCAGGTACCAATTGGATTCTTGTGCCTGAGTTCGGGTGTTAATCGTCCTCATGAACAGGTAGTCAAAGAATGTGTGACGCTGGTGCGGGAAAAGATTGGTCCTGTGGCCGCGTTCAAGATGGCCTGCATTGTGGATCGGCTGCCAAAAACTCGGTCTGGTAAAATTTTAAGAGCAACAATGGCTAAGATTGCGGATGCCGAGAAGTTCAAATTACCGGCAACAATTGACGATCCCGCGATTTTGGATGAAATTGCAGTTGCTTTGAAAAATCTTGGTTATCCTGCTGAAATTGAATAGTTTTTAACGTTAATCTGTCAAACGCCCATTAAAAATTTAAGAGATATTTTTTGGTAGGGAATCTTTTTTAGATTTGACTAACACGAAATCAAATGGACTTAGTTTGTCGCAACATTCTTTGGTGCATCTCTTGATCAATGTCTTTTTAATTCCTTACCCTTGGCGACTGAATTTATGGCCAAAATTAGTCATACTTATTATTATCCTTGGAGGTTTTAATTGTGCGAAAATTCATTTTTGCTACAGGATAACCTTAGCGCGACGCTCGAGACCTCTCTTGTTGTCACTAACACAACTTATGAAATGCATAGTACAGCAAAGCCATGCTTAATGCGCCTGCTCCTTTTTTGATTAGTTAAAATTCGGTAAAAATAGGAATAAATTATTACGCGCAAAATCTGAAGCGTAGATTATAAATAGGTAACCTTTATATTTTATGCCTGTCACCAGAATATCTAACTTTTTGGGAGCCAAATATGTCGCTACCATTACTTTTCAGAGGAGCCAAAATGCCGCGTATTATAATAAAAAATATCAGCCACCTTGTAACAATGGATGTGGCGCGCCGCGAACTAACGGGTGTCGATATGGCCATTGAAAACGGTGTGATAAGTGAGATTGGTAAAAACCTGGATGGGCAGGGCATTGATGCAGCTGGCTGCATTGTGACGCCTGGCTTGGTGAACACACACCATCACTTATATCAAACGCTAACGCGTGCGGTCCCGGGCGGGCAGGACGCATTGTTGTTTGGTTGGCTCCAAACGCTCTATCCTATTTGGGGTCGGATGGGTCCTGAGGAGTTCTATACTGCGGCGCAAGTAGGTTTGGCAGAGCTGGCACTTTCCGGTTGCACTACTAGTTCCGATCATCAGTATATTTTCCCAAATGGTGCAACCCTTGACGATAGTATTGCAGCTGCATCTGAGGTTGGGTTGCGATTTCATGCCTGTCGCGGATCTATGTCCATTGGCGAGAGTGACGGAGGCCTGCCACCAGACAGTATGGTAGAAAACGAAAGTAAGATTTTAGAGGATTGTATCCGTGTAATTGATCGTTTTCATGATGACAGTGATGGAGCAATGACGCGAGTTGTCGTCGCTCCTTGCTCACCTTTTTCCGTGTCTACTGATTTGATGATGGATAGTGCGGCCTTGGCACGGGACAAGGGAGTGATGCTGCACACCCATCTAGCAGAAAATAATGAAGACGTTGCTTATTCAATCGAGCGATTTGGCTGTCGCCCTGGGCAATATGCTGAGGATATGGGTTGGACAGGCGATGATGTCTGGCATGCTCACTGCGTTAAGTTAGACTCTAAGGAGATTGATTTATTTGCATTAACTGGAACTGGTGTAGCTCATTGTCCATGCTCGAATTGCCGGCTTGGGTCTGGAATCGCACCAGTGCGGGCGATGCGAGATGCTGGTGTGAACGTTGGGTTAGGGGTGGATGGATCTGCGTCTAATGATGGAGGGCATTTGCTTAATGAGTCACGTCAAACGCTTCTGTTGCAGAGGGTGCAAAACGGTGCTGATGCCATGTCGGCACGTGAGGCTTTAGAGATTGCCACACTCGGGGGGGCGCAAGTGTTGGGGCGCTCCGATATGGGGTCCCTTGCAATTGGTAAACGGGCGGATTT
>DLZA01000219.1 GCA_003447515.1 Paracoccaceae bacterium | reverse complement strand
CAAACAAGTTGCTGATTGTTTATGATTTCATGATTGATGATTTAAAAGCAATAGTCATTTTCACTCAAGGGCCAAGGTAAACGACCAAGCTTCGGCTTTTTAGTCTTAAGAGAAGCGCAAACTTAATCACCAATACCGCACTCACCGATGGTGGCTTCACAGGCGCTGGTGGCAGGGCTGTACCAGCTGATACTGCAGAGTATAGTTTACTGCAACGATCCTTTTCACCCAAAGTAAGTTTGACGACTTGTTAAAAAGTTTTCAGAACCTAAAAAGCAATCCGCCTAGAGACAACTGCCCATCCAACACGGTGCAGTAAGTAACTCACATTTTGAATAAAAAACTTCTACCAAGCAGTGACCATCCTCACTCACACCAACAACCAGGTTTGACAAAACTTACTACAATTAACAATCTATAGTTGGATGAATTGTCTGTCAGAAAATACTTGCTCAAAGGAAAAGATAATCCTACATCTTTTTTATGATAGAAGCACCTAAGTTGATTGATCCCTTTGCCCGCGCGATCACCTATTTGAGGGTTTCGGTGACCGATCGTTGTGATTTTCGTTGCGTGTATTGCATGTCTGAAAATATGACCTTTCTACCAAAAAAAGAATTGCTGACGATTGAGGAGTTGGACAGGCTCTGCACCGCGTTTGTGGAACAGGGTGTACGCAAGTTGCGGATCACAGGGGGAGAACCTTTAGTGCGGCGTGGGATAATGGATTATTTTCATGGTATGCAGCGGCACATAAAAAGTGGCAAACTAGACGAGCTAACGCTGACCACAAATGGCAGCCAGTTACGTCGCTTTGCCGGTGAGTTGGTGGAGTGTGGTGTCAAAAGAGTAAACATCTCACTCGATACACTTGACGAAAAGAAGTTTAAAGAAATCACACGTTGGGGGCGTTTGGCGCAGGTCCTGGATGGGATCGACGCCGCACAAGAAGCAGGTTTGCGTGTTAAGATCAACGTTGTGGCCCTAAAAGGTGGAAATGAGGACGAACTAGAGACCATTGTGGAATGGTGTGCAAATCGGGGCATGGATCTTACATTTATTGAGGTCATGCCAATGGGTGACCTTGGAAATGAAAATCGTTTGGATCAGTATTGGTCACTCAGAGACTTGTCCCAGCGATTAAAAAAGACCTGGTCTCTGACGGAACTATCAGAGAACTCAGGTGGTCCTGCGCGTTATTTTCGGGTCAATGAGACGGGTCAGAAAATTGGGTTTATAACGCCGCTAACGCACAATTTTTGCGAAAACTGCAACCGTGTGAGGTTAACCTGTACAGGGCAATTATTCCAATGCCTTGGGCAAGAAAATGAGGCAGATTTACGTAAAGTTTTACGGGATAACCCAGATAATGATTTGCCATTAGTGAAGGCAATTCACGCAGCGGTCGCAAAAAAGCCTAAAGGACACGATTTCGATTATTCGCGTCAAAAAGTAAGTGGTACTATGTCTCGTCACATGAACCATACCGGCGGCTAAAAATAGCTGCGTGTTCAGTTTATCATTGGCAAACACGTAGTGCAGATCAATGCTATCGTGAATTTGCACGCAACAGTTTTACTCGGCGGGCAGGAATTTTGGCGGTTTCAACGCATGTGAATACGTGGAACGTATCAAGGTTGCGGTCAATTACCACGTGATCAGAGACCCAACCACCCATGGAGAGGTACGTTCGCAATAGGCTTGGCATCATTGCAATGGCAGGCCTCAGTGTGGGCTTGTAAGATGCAAGACGAATAGCATAGGCATCTATTTCAGCAAATTTAACCCCTGGGGCCCATTTATTTGGTGCTAAATGGCGATCCTTTAGCAAAGCAAGCGGCTCAGAAAATGGGGCTACTTCATTGCCTGGAAAGGAACAGCAGCCGAACATCATCCCGATATTGTGCATTTCTACATAGCGCGTAAGAACAGACCAGCAGAGGCGCAGTATATTTGGGTCTGTGGCATAAGGTGCCGTACAAAAACGCCCAATTTCGATTAATGGCTGTGGAAAAGAAGATAAACGATTAAGACCATAGAATTGGGCAGAGTAGCTTTCACAAACACTGGTACCTGTGTCAAAATGCAAAATGCGGAAACAAGCTTGCAACTCTGTTGTCTTAGCGTCCTCAATAATAAAGTGTTTACAAAGGGGATCGAAATTATCAGCATCGGCTGAAGGGTTGTTCGTGTTATGACCAACAAACATTTCGTTGCGTAGCTGTAGTGCTTTGCAGAGATCCTCAGGAGTTTGAGCTAGCCGCGCGCAATACCCACCTTTACTAAATGGTTCGATTGAGGAAATCGTTTCCTTGAAGGCTGACATACAACACCAAAAATTAATCTGCACAGTTGTTGAAATAGAGATTTGCGTTAAGTACGACGGCAGACGGTAAACGACAACGGGGTTTTGCGAAATGGCAAATGGATTTTCTGATAAAATTACAAAGACCGATTCGGAGTGGCGTGCGGAGTTGTCTGACCTTGCATTTAAAGTGACCCGCAAAGCGGCCACGGAGCGGGCATTTACAAATGATAATTTTCCCAAATCTGATGGAATGTTCTATTGTATATGTTGTGATGCGGAATTATTTGCTCAAGAAGCTAAGTTTGACAGCGGCACGGGCTGGCCGTCGTTTTATGAGCCAAAAAACTTGGCCGCGGTGGAAGAGCGTGAGGACAATGGATGGTTTATGCGCCGCATAGAAGTCGTGTGCGCGCGTTGCGACGCCCATCTGGGCCACGTATTTCCAGACGGACCAAAACCTACCGGGATGCGGTATTGCATCAATGGTGCTGCTCTGGCGTTCAAAGAAATCGATGGCTAACACCTTGCTGTAGTAAAGAAACAGCAACGCGATTCGTACTATTTCCATCTAAAATGCCAGCCCGCCTCTAACGACCATCTTCGAGGAATTCATCTGGTGCGAAGTTGCCCAAACTGCTAATCAATTGGCTAAAGAATGTTGTACCTCCCACACCAGACGACGTCACTCGGCGGCTGAATGAAATGATGCGACCATCTTCAATGCCAAAGCGCTCTACATTTGCGACACGATCATTGTTGTCAAAGGAGATGGCGACAATCGTCCGACTGGTCATTTCGGGTTTGCGATATGTTCGGTATCGCACTCGACTTGAAATCCAATACCACGCACCATCTTGAAGGACTCCTACAGATGACGGAGCCCCGATAGACCCGGTGACGCTACTGCGGTCATCCGCGCCAATATTCACATTGTCAAGTTCGGCTTGGGTTGGAACATAGCCGTGATCGGTAAATGTGTCGGTGCACGCCGCCATGCCCAATAAAATGAAACCTGCAGCTATTAACTTGATCATGTTGCCAAGCTTGCTTTGCATATTGATTATGCCCTATTTTTTTTCGCCGCTCCCGCGACAGGTCTTGCTCTTGCGCAACAATCAAATATCTTAGGGCAAAGTGCAATGGCTATGCATAAATTTCATAAAGTGGTGCCAATAATGGTTAATACAGCAAAGCAACGCAAATCGCACAGGAATCAAACCGTGCTTAATGTATGCGACATTCCAAGTGATCGTGAAATTACTTTCGATATCGTCTTTAATGCTGAACAGCGTGCTGAAACACGCAATGTTTTAAGTCTATTAGAACTAAAAAACTATCGTTTTTCAGGCAAGCTGACGCCGCGAGGCAAGAACGATTGGGATATGACGGGGAAATTGGGCGCAACAGCAACGCAAGAGTGCGTCGTAACGCTCGAGACTGTGAAGACCCGGATAGATGATCTTGTTAATCGCACATTTTACTCACACTGGGAAGAACCTGATGAGGGTAGTGTATCAGAAATGGATGAAAATGTCGAATCAGAGCCCCTCCTAAATACGATTGATTTGGGATTAATTGCGCGCGAAGCCCTCGCGCTGTCTTTGCCCGATTACCCCAGGAAGGAGAATGTGAAGTTAGAGGAGGCAGTTTTCACTGAACCTGGTGTATCGCCTATGACGGACAAAGACGCAAAACCCTTTGCGGGCTTAGCCGATTTGAAGAAAAAATTAGAAAAAGGCATTTAGTAGATCGATTCAGGGGTTGCGAAGTCAAGTATTATTTGTATTTTGCTGGTTTCGTATAAAGGCGGCAGAAGAAGTCTTGTTCTCATCGCGAACAGAAGTTAGACGACGTCTAAGTGAGTTATGTAACTCAGATTAAATTGAGGTTGTGATAATGGCTGTCCCTAAGAGTAAAATTACCAATTCCCGCCGTGGTAACCGTCGTTCACACGATGCCTTAATCGCGGATAATCCTAATGAATGCCCAAACTGCGGCGAACTAAAGCGTCCTCATCACGTCTGCGGTGCATGCGGCTTTTACGGTGATCGCGAAGTTATTTCCGTAGTTGAGGATATCGACATCGACGAAGACGCAGCATAGGTGGTTTAGGTTGACCATCCCGATATGCAAACAGGCGTAGTGGTCAACCCAAAATTTGTGCAGAATTCGTCTGCAAAGACAGTTATTTCAATTGACGCAATGGGCGGCGACCATGGCGTTGGTGTCGTTATCGATGGCATGGTTAGAGCTGCAAACACGCTTCCCGAGATCAACTTTATATTACACGGAAGAGAGCAAGAGATATCACCTCTACTCTCAAAGCATAAAATTCTAAAAGAGCGGGTGCAAGTACGCCACGCGGACGACGTTGTAAAAATGGATGATCGTCCAAGCCGCATAATGCGGCACGGAAAAAGTACTTCGATGTGGTCCTCGCTAGAATCGGTCCGCCAAAAAGAGGCATCTGTTGCTGTATCGTGTGGGAACACAGGTGCGCTCATGGCCATTGCAATGATACGGCTGCGAAAAGCGCAAGGGGTGAAACGTCCTGCAATTGCAATTCTGTGGCCAAGCCTCAATCCACAGGGATTCAATGTAATGCTAGACGTAGGCGCAGATATTCGTGCCGATGCACAAGATCTTAAAGTCTTTGCTTTGATGGGCGCATCCTATGCCCGCAACGGTCTTGGGCTAGAGCAGCCGCGCATTGGCCTGCTTAACGTCGGGACGGAGGATCACAAGGGCAAACCAGAACTTCATGAAGCAAATGACATAATTGCAGCGGATGCAACAACAAACAAATTCAAATATGTGGGCTTTGTTGAGGGTGGAGATATTCCATCGGACAAGGTAGACGTAATCGTGACCGATGGATTTACGGGAAATGTGGCACTCAAGACGGGTGAAGGCACGGCGAACCTGATTGGGTTTCGAATGCGAGAAGCATTTACGAGAAATATTTTTTCAAAAATCTCAGCTCTATTAGCACTGCGGAATCTTCGATATCTCCGCCACAAGATTGACCCACGTCAAGTAAACGGGGGCGTGTTTCTCGGACTTAATGGAACGGTAATAAAATCCCACGGCGCGGCAGATGCCACTGGTGTCGAGGCAGCTATTCGGCTGGCGTTTCAGCTTTCGCAACTAGGCTTTAATGAAAAACTGGCAGCACGTGTTGCATATGGGCTGCAGAACAGCCAAGATAATCACGAAACTGATGACGACCCAATAGTAGGGTCTGATAAATAGCGAGACCACCTACCAATGAGTATGATTCGAGCCGTTGCTGTAAGTGTGGGGCATTATTTGCCACAACGCGTTGTTTCAAACGAAGAATTTCAAAGTAAGATTGACACTTCAGACGAATGGATAAGGTCGCGTTCAGGAATAGAAAGGCGCCATTTTGCTGCCGATGGAGAATTAACATCTGATTTGGCGGTGCATGCAGCGAAGGCAGCTTTAGAACAGGCAGGGTTAGTTGGGTCCGACATAGATGCGATAATACTGGCGACATCAACCCCAGATCAAACGTTTCCATCCACAGCAACGAAAGTACAACATCAAATCGGCATGAAGAGTGGCTTTGCTTTCGATATTCAAGCTGTATGTGCCGGATTTGCCTTTGCACTCTCGAACGCCAATGCACTGGTAGTCTCAGGACAGGCAAAACGAGTTATGGTGATTGGAGCAGAAACATTCAGTCGTATCATGAATTGGAAAGACCGAACAACCTGTGTGCTGTTCGGGGATGGTGCAGGTGCTCTGATTCTTGAGGCACAAATAGGTACAGGGACGACCAAGGATCGTGGAATTTTAGCGACGGATTTGAATTCTGACGGTCAGTTCAATAATTTGCTTTATGTGGATGGAGGCGTGTCTTCAACACAGACAACAGGCGTACTTGTAATGGAAGGCAAAGAAGTGTTCAAACACGCCGTGGCTAAACTGGCGGCAACTGCGACTACAGCCCTGGATAAGGCAGGACTGGCCCATCAAGATGTAGATTGGATTGTACCTCATCAGGCAAATTTACGCATAATCAAAAGTACTGCAGCAAAGTTGAGGGTACCGATTGAGAAGGTTATTGTGACAGTACAAGATCATGGAAATACCTCGGCCGCGTCTATTCCACTAGCTTTGTCAGTAGCCGTGAACAAAGGCCAAATTAAGAAAGGTCATGTTTTGGTTGCCGAAGCGATCGGCGGCGGTTTGGCCTGGGGTGCGATTGTTTTGCGCTGGTAAAGCTTTTTTCGTTCATGTTTTTACAGCTTTATTTAGTGGTAATGTTGAAATTTAACGGT
>DLZA01000370.1:1756-8805 GCA_003447515.1 Paracoccaceae bacterium | reverse complement strand
TCGGTTTCTGTTGCCAGAATACTTGCTGTGGATCGAATGGAGGTAATTTTTGATAAAATTTGATGCATGGTTTCGGATAAAAATGGATCATGAGCCATTTGATCCGTCATAGCCGTAAGTGTTTCACCCTGGTCGCGCGTAATTCTGGACAAAGTTCCAATAAGTTTTGCCCAGCCAGGATATCGGCCTACAAATTCTTCAATACGATCGACTTCTGGACCTGACTTTGGATTATTTTTGGCGGCTTCGGCAAGGGTATTAATCAGCGCTACGTCTGCACCCTCGGACAGGTCTGATGGTTGCAGCCCAAGTTCACGGGCTAAAGAGATAAGTATCTTTCCAGCGATTCCTCTCCGATTATGTTCAATTAGGTTTAGATAACTTGAAGATATGCCCACGGTTTTGGCCAAGGCTGTTTGTGTCAGCTTTTTTGCGCGCCGGCGCTCCCGAATACGGGTTCCCATTAATGTGCGAGCCATTCAAATTTATCCTTTGATTGCTTACGATTGCCTACCCAACGTTAAGAATTTTACAAATAAGTTTAAAATATTGAGAAAATATTTACAAAAAAAATTATTAAAAGCAATTGTTTATTGTATTTTTCACGATTTAATGGATTTTTGATTTAGTCAAAACTTGACGACATTTTCGCTTGATTGCCCATGAGTGGGCGTCGATCGGTCAAAAATTGAGTTCATTGGGAGGAAAACTATGACTCTGAAAAACACAACACGCCGTGGAGTGCTTAAAGGTGGCGCTCTCGCGGGTGCAGGTCTTGCGCTACCACAGATCCTTACGGCAGGAAGCCACTCCGGATACACGAACGCCCCGCAAGGTGCAAATGTAACCCTTGGTTTCAATGTTCCGCAATCTGGTCCTTACGCGGATGAGGGTGCTGACGAACTACGCGCTTACGAACTGGCCGTTGAACACCTTAACGGTGGTGGTGATGGTGGCATGATGAACACATTCAAAGTGTCAGGCGGGTCTTCAATGCTGAAAGGCAACGGTATACTCGGCAAGAAAGTTGCCTATGTGACGGGCGATACGCAGACCAAATCTGACGCAGCGCGCGCATCTGCTAAATCAATGATTGAAAAAGACGGTGCTATTATGATTACCGGCGGGTCTTCTTCAGGTGTGGCGATTGCTGTGCAAGGCCTTTGTCAAGAAGCCGGAGTTATCTTCATGGCGGGTCTGACCCACTCCAACGACACAACTGGTAAAGATAAAAAAGCCAATGGTTTCCGTCACTTCTTCAACGGATATATGTCGGGTGCCGCTTTAGCGCCTGTTCTAGAAAAAATGTATGGTGCTGACCGCACAGCATATCACCTAACCGCTGACTACACTTGGGGTTGGACACAACAAGAGTCCATTCAGGCTGCGACCGAAGCGAAGGGCTGGAAAACAGCTAATAACGTTTTGACACCGCTCGCGACGACAGACTTTTCGTCTTACGTTGCTCCTGTGCTTAATTCAGGAGCCGATATCTTGGTCCTCAACCACTACGGTGGGAACATGATTAACTCCCTGACATCCGCTGTACAATTTGGTTTGCGTGACAAGCAAGTAAACGGCAAAAACTTTGAAATTGTTGTTCCATTGTATTCGCGTCTCATGGCTCGTGGTGCGGGTGAAAACGTAAAAGGGATATTTGGTTCAACGAACTGGCACTGGTCTTTGCAAGACGAAGGTTCAAAAGCTTTCGTAAAATCCTTTGGAACAAAGTACGGGTTTCCTCCTTCTCAGGCAGCACACACAGTGTATTGCCAAACAATGCTTTATGCGAACGCATGTGAAACCGCGGGTACATTTAATCCTTGTGGTGTTGTTGAAGCAATGGAAGGCCTTGAGTTCGACGGTTTGGGCAACGGCCCAACCACTTACCGTGCTGCTGACCATCAGTGCTTTAAAGACGTCTTGGTGGTGAAGGGTAAAGAAAACCCAACATCAGAATTTGACGTTTTAGAGGTTGTTGAAGTTACACCGCGTGCGCAAGTCGAGTATGCACCGGATCACCCAATGTTTGCCGGTGGTAGTTTAGGTGCTTGTAACCCGGGCGCGTAAGGTTTTTACTTAGAATTTTAGCCACGGCGATTTGTTCGTCGTGGCTACTTTTACAAGCAACCCTCTGAAAAAGAAGAAGGGTCAGGGATATGGACGCACTCCTCCTACAGATTTTAAACGGTTTAGACAAAGGCTCCGCTTATGCGTTAATCGCTTTGGGTCTCACCCTAATTTTTGGCACTCTCGGAGTGGTCAATTTTGCACACGGTGCATTATTTATGATTGGCGCATTTTGTTCGGTAACACTGAATAAAATTCTTAATCTCTCATCGACCACGATTGATGAGACACAAAAAGATTTTCTAGGTAATCCATTAAAGGTCAAAACGCCGTATGTTGAATCATGGTTTGGAGAGGTTGCGGGGCAAAGCATTATTGAATGGTCCGTCCCCCTCGCAATCATATTCGCCATTCCAATAATGTTGGCCATTGGCGTGATCATGGAGCGTGGCTTGATCAAACACTTCTACAAGCGTCCACACGCAGATCAAATTCTCGTGACGTTTGGCCTGGCAATTGTTTTACAAGAGGTTGTAAAGGCATTTTTTGGGGCCAACCCTATTCAAACACCAGCGCCTGATGCGTTGTCGGGTGTGCTTGATCTGGGGGGCGCAATTGGTTTGCAACTGTCTTATCCTGTTTGGCGGATCACCTATTTCTTCTTTTCGGTAATCGTCATAGGTGGGGTATTTGCATTTCTGCAGTTTACAACCTTTGGAATGGTTGTTCGTGCTGGCATGCAGGACCGTGAGACTGTCGGCCTATTGGGCATCAATATTGACCGCCGCTTCACTATCATGTTCGGTGTTGCTGCTGCAGTTGCCGGGTTGGCAGGTGTAATGTATACGCCTATTAACCCTCCAAATTACCACTGGGGCATGGATTTCCTGGTACTGAGTTTTGTTGTGGTTGTTGTCGGTGGTATGGGGTCCTTACCCGGCGCGGTTCTTGCGGGTTTTTTGCTCGGCATTCTCGAAAGCTTTGCGTCCACAACTTGGGCGACAACGACGATCCCTGGTATCAATCAAATCATCATATACCTTGTTGCAATAATCATTCTATTGGTACGCCCACGGGGATTGATGGGGCGTGAAGGCGTGATGGAGGAATAGTCATGCTAAACTTAAACCAACGCGATACAGGCACTTTTTTGTTCGTCATTATCATCGCAGTACTTGCGCCATTCATCATGAACCCTTTCCCGACAGATAGCGCAATGGCGCAGTTCAATGCTGGATACCCGGACCTCATGCAGCGGTTCGTTATATTTGGTATTTTTGCTATTGGATTTAACATCCTGTTTGGACTGACTGGGTACCTGTCCTTTGGACACGCCGCCTTTTTGGGTGTTGGATCATATGCTGCTGTGTGGATGTTCAAATTGCTGAGCTATAACATTGTGCCTGCGCTATTTTTGTCTGTTATTATCGCAGGGATTTTTTCGCTTTTTATTGGTTTCTTGTGTTTGCGCCGTTCTGGGATTTACTTCTCTATTTTGACACTTGCTTTTGCCCAAATGAGTTTTGCGATTGCTTACTCAGTTCTGTCCAATCCTAAGTTTAATTTGACTAATGGGGAAACAGGACTGCAGGTTTACGCGGATGACATTCAGTTATTTCAAGTAGAAAATTTGACCACTCCGCACCTGTTTGGTTGGACGATGAACACCACATACGAGTTGACGCTCAGCGCATGGGATTTTCAGTTCAACGTCGGATACTACGTAAGCGCATGTGTGATGCTGTTCATGTTCTACATTTCTATTCGTATCTTTCGCTCTCCATTTGGATTGATGCTGCGTGCTGTAAAAACCAACCAAACAAGGCTGAACTATACGGGTGTAAATACGCGGCCTCATACTCTGGCAGCGTTTGTGATCTCTGGTATGTACGCTGGCTTGGCTGGGGGATTGCTGGCCTCCATGGACCCACTTGCAGGTGCCGAACGTATGCAGTGGACTGCATCAGGTGAGGTTGTTTTAATGACTATTCTTGGTGGTGCGGGTACTTTGCTGGGCCCTCTGTTAGGGGCTGGTTTTATCAAGTATTTTGAGAATATTTTGTCTAAAATCAATGACAACGTGCTGCATGCTTGGTTTCAATACTTACCTGAGTGGTTGGAGAACTCCCTTGTTTGGGTGCTGCATTGGTTCACAGGTAAGGGCTGGCATTTAACCTTGGGACTTTTGTTCATGATTATCGTGATCTTCCTTCCTGGTGGTTTGATGGATGGCGCAAACCGCATCCGCGAAGCACTCAGGGGTCGTAAGGCTAAGAAAAACTTACAAACGCCTGTTGAATAATGGAGACTGGAACGATGAGTATCCTTGAAGTCCAGAATGTAAACAAATCCTTTGGTGGCTTAAAAGCGTTGCAAAATGTAAACTTGAAGGTCGAAGAAGGAACGATCCACGCGATCATCGGCCCCAATGGCGCTGGTAAATCGACCCTTCTGAATTGTTTTGTCGGAAAACTTGTCCCTGACACGGGTTCTGTGATTTTTGATGGGCAATCCCTGCTGCAGAAAAAGCCGCATGAGATTAATCAAATGGGAGTCAGCCGCGTGTTTCAGACGCCGGAGATCTTCACTGATCTGACAGTTTTTGAAAACGTGATGATCCCTTGTTTTGCCAAGCGCGATGGATCCTTTGAACGGAATGCTTGGAAGCCAGTTACAAATGAATCTGAAATTCGTGACCGAGCTGAACAAATGCTTATCGATGTAAACATGATCGAAAAGCGTGACATGATTGCGTCTTCTCTTTCACGTGGTGATAAACGACGTTTGGAAATGGCAATGTGCCTTTCGCAAAGCCCAAAGCTTTTGTTGTTGGATGAGCCCACAGCCGGGATGGCGAGAGCCGATACCGAAAGTACAATTGAACTTTTGAAAGAAATCCAGGATCGGTTACAGATCACTATGGCGATTATTGAGCATGACATGGGTGTTGTATTTAGTCTGGCGCAAAAGATCTCAGTTTTAGCGCAAGGCACTGTTATCGCTGAAGATCTTCCTGACGCAATCCGTAGCAATTCAAAGGTCAAAGAAGCGTATCTTGGCACAGCAGCAGAAGATTAAAGGACAGGCGAAATGAGTTACAAGAAAAATGATCGTTCCCCCCACGCACCCGCCTATTTCTCTGCTTACGATATTCACGCATATTACGGCGAAAGCTACATCGTGCAGGGCGTTTCTATGAACGTGCACGAAGGTGAAATCCTAGCACTTTTGGGAAGGAACGGTGCTGGTAAAACCTCCACCCTTAGAGCTTTGGCACGGTTGGATGATCCTACATTGGTGAAAGGGGAGGTTTGGTTGGACCATCAGCCACTGCATCAGATGAAAGCGTGGCAAGCGGCTCAATCAGGGATCGGTCTGGTTCCAGAAGATCGTCGCATTATTCAGGGCCTGACGGTTGAAGAAAATATCCAATTGGCTCAGATTGAAAAACCAATAGGCTGGTCTATTGAACGTATCTATGACTTGTTTCCACGTCTTGGTGAGCGTCGTAAACAAGAGGGTACAACCTTGTCAGGGGGTGAGCAACAAATGCTCTCTATTGGTCGCGCGTTGGCGCGTGACATCAAGTTATTGTTGCTTGATGAACCGTATGAGGGTTTGGCTCCAGTGATTGTGCAAGAGATAGAGAAAACGCTGCAACACATCCGTGAACAGGGAATGACAACAATAATTGTGGAACAGAACGCAGTGGCTGCGTTAAATCTTGCGGATCGTGCAGTGATTTTGGATACCGGAAATGTCGTTTTTGACGGGACTGCCAAGGAGGTTTTAGAGGACGCAGATCTGCGACACGAATATTTGGCGATTTGATTTTTGGTAAATATGGCTGCCCCGGTAAGAAAACTTCTTTAATCGCCTGTATTCCCAGAGAAAAAGAGAAAGATAAGGTTTTCTGTTTGGCCATTAATCCCTAGATAACATTGAGGATGCTAAACCAATTACCGTTCAGATCAGAGTCCTTTTAATCTCCGACAAGATATGTGACTGGGATACCTCGATGACACTTGTCGGCACGAACTAGACATGTAGGAACTGGCTAATGATCATTCGGCTGTTTACGGAGACACTATGTTGACATGCACAAAGAAGATTGAGGCTATTTTTGCCAACTCTAAATGTCAGCACATGGTTTGTTTTTTGAACTTGTGTCAGCCCTCCGATATTCTCCATAAAGAATTTTGTTTATGGAGAATAATTTTGAGTAATTAAAAGCGTCACCGTGTAAATTTTTTGTATTTCACTCGTGTTGGTTCTAACGCATTCGGACCTAGTCTGCGTACCTTATCCTCTTCGTAGTCTGCGAAGTTACCTTCAAACCATTCCACTCGGGCTTCGCCTTCGAATGCCAAAATATGGGTGCAGATGCGATCTAAAAAGAAGCGGTCATGGGAGATAACTACGGCGCAGCCAGCGAAGTCTACAAGGGCATCTTCGAGCGCGCGGAGGGTTTCTACGTCGAGGTCGTTGGTAGGCTCATCAAGTAGGAGCACATTGCCGCCTTCGCGCAGTAGCTTGGCAAGATGTACACGGTTGCGTTCACCGCCTGATAGTAGGTTCATGGTCTTCTGTTGATCACCACCACGGAAGTTGAAGGTGGAACAGTACGCCCGCGCGTTCATTTCTGCATCGCCTAACTTGATGATATCCTGGCTGTCGGAAATTTCTTCCCACACCGTTTTCTTGTCATCTAAGTTATCGCGGGATTGATCCACATATGACAGCTTCACAGTATCACCAAAAGCGACTGTGCCCTTATCTGGTAGTTCTTGTCCTGTAAGCATTTTGAACAGGGTTGATTTCCCTGCGCCGTTAGGCCCGATAACGCCAACAATACCGCCAGGTGGTAGCGAGAAGGAGAGATCCTCGACCAATAATTTTTCTCCATATGCTTTTGATAGACCGTCGACCTCGATTACTTTCCCACCTAAACGAGGTCCATTTGGAATAACGATTTGGGC
>DLZA01000370.1:0-1366 GCA_003447515.1 Paracoccaceae bacterium | reverse complement strand
GCTTTTTGTTTGGCTTGACGCGCTTTGGCACCTTGGCGAATCCAATCAAGTTCACGTTCTAGAGTTTTCTGGCGTGTTTTGTCGTCCTTTGCTTCGTGGGCTAATCGTTTGGCTTTTTGCTCCAGCCACGCTGAATAGTTGCCTTCGTATGGAATGCCACGGCCTCGGTCGAGCTCTAGGATCCATGATGTAATATCATCCAGGAAGTACCGGTCGTGAGTTACAATTAGGATAGTGCCTTTATAGTTTATAAGGTGTTTTTGCAGCCAAGCAATTGTCTCAGCATCAAGGTGGTTAGTTGGTTCATCAAGTAGCAGCATGTCAGGCGCTTCGATTAGCAGTTTACATAGCGCCACGCGGCGTGCCTCACCACCTGACAAGGATGACACGTCGGCATCATCTGGGGGGCAACGTAAAGCTTCCATTGCGATGTCGATGCTGGCGTCAAGGTTCCAAAGGTCTTGTGCGTCGATAATGTCTTGTAGCTCACCCATTTTCTCAGCTGTTTCGTCGGAATAATTCATGGCGAGTTCGTTGTACTCCGCAAGGATTGCCTGCTTGTCAGCAACCGCGAGCATAACGTTTTCGCGTACATTAAGATTCTCATCGAGCTTTGGTTCTTGCGGCAGATAGCCTACTTTGGCTCCCTCCGCCGCCCAAGCTTCACCTGTAAAATCTTTGTCCATGCCGGCCATGATTTTCATCAGTGTTGATTTACCTGCACCATTCACGCCCACTACGCCAATTTTCACACCTGGTAAAAAAGACAGACGAATATTCTCAAAGCATTTTTTGCCGCCGGGGTAACTTTTGGATACGCCGTCCATGTGGTAAACGTATTGCTGTGCCATTTTATCATCCACTTTTTGAACTTGTTTAAGGGGTCATACCCGCGATGTTGGAATGGTGCAATTGTGCGGTGCCGATTTTCGACGGTACGATTGGGATTGCTTCGGGTGAGTTAGTTTACGCAAAGTAGAAAGATAAGAGTTATAGGAAAATAATTATGGTAGTTTTACGAGCTGAAAATGCAGCGCTGGTAGCAGAGATAAAAGTTACGGTGGGTGACTTGGTGGCAGCAGGCACAGTGGTTTTAACTACGGAGTTGATGAAAATGCGCCATGATCTTCGAGCGCCAATTGACGGGCGTGTGACAGTCATACATGTGGGTTTGGGTGCTGAGCTGGCTGGTGGAGAGGCATTGGTATCGTTTGAGGCTGCACACGTCGCAACCACTGTCGCTGATGTGAAATTGGATCGTGCAGATATGTTGGAATTTGAGACACGCGTAAGCTTGCTGTCTGATGATACGCGTGCAGATGCTGTGGCCAAGCGCCACGCTAAGGGGTTTCGCACGGCGCGCGAG
>DLZA01000357.1:1159-6658 GCA_003447515.1 Paracoccaceae bacterium | reverse complement strand
AAAAATTTAATGCTTGCTGCGATTGAAGTGTTATTAACAATATTGTTTTAAGCGAAAAAATTCAAATATATATTTATAACTGGTGCTGTGCAAAGCCGGCTTTTTAAGGAAACTCTTGAAATGTATGCCAATCACATTTCCAAGAGGTGTTTCAAATTCATACATGCGCAATTAAAAACTTTGAATGAATGACTGGTATTCCTTGATTTAGAAATCATTGGTCGTGGAATGCATGGGGCATGATTAATTAAGCCCTTAAGAATGTTGTGTTTTACAGGTTAAGTAGCTTCGGTAAACTTTTCATACATTTGAAGGGGATTGCGCTAAAGAGTGGCATGCCGGGTGAAGGGTCGTACGCGAAACTAGTAATACCTGCGGCATGTGCTGTCTCTAGGCCAGCAGCACTATCTTCAATGATCACTCGATTGGTCGGATCCGTATTGAATTCGCGGGTGGTATGCAAAAATTAATCAGGGGCTGTTTTGCCTTTTGGTATGTCAAAGCCCGAATATATTTTACCGTAAGATAAAAAGCAGTAGGCCTGTGGTGGACAGTGTTGCCTGCATTTTTGGGTGGATTCTGTTTCCTGTGACACAAAAGGCAATTTCGGCCACGGTTAATGCTTCGATGACATTAAGAATATGCGGGATAGTTTGGCAGTTTTTGCGAAGCTTTTTGATGCTGCTCGCATAGAACTCATCGATCCAAGTGTTGGCTGGTGTAATATTATTTTTTTGCGTCAGCAATAATTGCGTAGATATTTTTCTGTGACCCAAATGCATGATTGCTCAAATGTAAAGGTCGCGTCGTTTCGCGTTAGGATGTCAAATAACACGCGATTGGCGATTAGTTCGCTGTCAACTAAAACCTCGTCACAAGCGAATTTAACAAGTTCTGGCGTGGTTTGCATGGATCATTCTTTGAGTTGCTCAATCAGGCGCTGAGCCTCAATTGAACATGGCGTTAGTGTTGTGCGGTCTTCGCCTGGGTAGAAGCGTGCACGGGTAGCCGTAGGCATCGGACTGGGCGAAAACCCGATTACCCTACGACCCTTTGGTTTCACTTCCGTTGCCCAAGAATCGAATAGGGCCTGTTGTGCAACTTTTGATGCGCCGTAGGCTGCCATAAATTTTTGGCCTGCGCGGTCATCGATGCAGTGAACAGCTGTGCCCTTGCGGGGCTCTAGCAGAGGGTCAAAGTTAACAATTAATTGTTGGGTCATGCGGACGTTAATATTAAAAGAGTCGTCCCAGTCTTTCTGTGTGGCCATATTAGCTGGGGACATTGGAGGTGCATGAACAATGCAGTGGATCCAAAGATCAAGCCCACCCCAGCGATCACTGATAGATATGGCCATGCGTGCAACAGCTTCTTTATCTTTGATGTCAAGCGGGACCAGCGTACAGGTTCCATCCCTAGTTAGGATGCGATCGTCAAGCTCTTCTAGTGCACCGGTGGTCCGGGCGAGCGCGATGATATGGTGACCTTGAGCTGAGAGTGCTTCGGCTATTGCAGCGCCGAGGCCGCGAGAAGCGCCGGTGATGAGGGAGATGCTTTGTGTCATAAAAAACGTGTCGCTGGAATTTTGATGCGGGTCAAGAGCAGTCGTTGAGAATGCTAAGAGTTACCTAAATTACACTTTTCGTTGACCCCCAAGCGCGTAGAACCGACCATTACACATTTTTTATAGCGATAAACCTGCCTTATTCCGCTGCTTTCATCACGAATCCGTTTTCTATTTGATCTGCAGGCTTCACAGGATATTCTCCGCTGAAACATGCATCACAATACGCAGGCGACATCTTATTCCGTCCATTTTTTTCACCCGCGGCGCGATACAAGCCATCAAGAGAAATGAACTTTAGTGAAGAGACGGCTAGATGCTTGCGCATTTCTTCCTCCGTCATCGAAGCAGCTAAGAGCTTTTCGCGTTTTGGAGTGTCAACTCCGTAGAAGCAAGGCCATGCGGTGGGTGGGCTTGCGATTCTCAGGTGCACCTCTTTTGCTCCTGCGTCTAGAACCATGTCCTTTATCTTAATACTGGTGGTGCCACGTACCACTGAGTCATCTACTAAAATAACGCGTTTGTCTTTGATCAAGGCTCGGTTTACGTTGAGCTTTAGGAGCACCCCCATGTTGCGTATTTGTTCGGTTGGCTCAATAAACGTGCGACCCATGTATTGGTTTCGGATAATGCCCATCGCATAGGGTATGCCACTCTCCTGGCTGTATCCGATGGCTGCTGGTGTGCCGCTATCTGGCACAGGGCAAACGAGATCGGCGTCTACAGGGGCTTCCTTTGCAAGTTCCACGCCAATTTGACGGCGAGTTTCATAGACTGATTGACCGCCTAAAATGCTGTCAGGGCGTGAAAAATAGACATGTTCGAATATGCAAGGGCGGGCATTGGCTTTTTCAAAAGGGTAGCTACTTTCGATACCGCTAGCGGAGCAGATGATCATTTCGCCAGGCTCGACTTCGCGGATAAAGTTTGCGCCGATAATGTCGAGTGCACAGGTCTCTGACGAAAGAACCCAACCGTCACCCAATTGACCGAGCACGAGGGGGCGGACGCCGAGTGCATCACGCACACCGATCAGTTTGGTGCGGGTTTGTGCAATTACAGAAAACGCACCCTCCACACGGCGGAGCGCATCTTTTAAACGCTCGGGCAGGGAGTTTTGATAAGATCGGGCAATCAAGTGGATGATGCACTCAGAGTCGGAGGAAGATTGAAAAATTGAGCCACGCGAGATGAGTTCAGTACGTAAAGCGTCGGCGTTTGTAAGATTGCCATTGTGAGCGATGGCACAACCACCAAGTGAGAATTCACCAAAAAACGGTTGTACATCGCGGATGGCGGTTTGGCCTTTTGATCCCGCTGTAGAATAACGTACGTGTCCAATGGAATTAGACCCTGGAAGGGTCTCCATAAGGGAGGCTTTCGTGAAGTTGTCGCGCACGTAACCAAACCTGCGGGCAGAGTTAAATCCTTGGTCTGGATCGTATGATACTATACCACCTGCTTCTTGCCCGCGGTGTTGTAATGCGTGCAGGCCAAGAGCAACAAAATTGGCGGCATCTGCAACGCTGATAACGCCAAAAATACCGCATTCTTCCTTAAGCTTGTCGTCGTCAAACGGGTGCGCAAAGAAGGGCTTAATTTGGCTCAGCATGAAGCGATTCCAGATGTTGCAGCAATTAGCGGAGGTATAGCCTGTCGGACAGGTAGGAGTCTATGGGCTATAAGTTCACAGTCGCAAATACGTTTGAAATCTACGTCAATGTTTTATTTGGGCTAAATTAGCTGTTACAGCACCGATAATTCCGATGTGTTGTGCAAAAAATTTGTGATTTCAGTTTTATTCTAAGGTCGTTAAATATATTTCCTACAAGGTCATCTGACCTACTTTTTCATCGGTCTGATTAAACAATAGGGAGTTTAGTTGTGATCGCTGATTATTCGCAATAACCTACAAATCCCTCGTAACGTTTCTCGAGCCAGTTCGGTACCTCTGTTGGGAGCATTGCGGCTAGGTTGGATTGGCTTGTTGAAAGGATTTCGCGTGATTTGCTGTTTTCGACAATGTCCAAACGATCGTCTGTAGCTAAAATATTATCATAAAGTATCAACATTACTAGGACCAGGAGAATGCCGCGTACAACGCCAAATAGAAACCCCATTCCTTGGTCAATTCCGCCAAGAATCGATTTTTGGATAATGCTTGAAAATAGTGGTGTGAAGATTGACGAAACGATTAAAGCTAACGCAAAGACCACGGCGAATGCTACAATGAGTGAAAGCATGCAAGAGCCACTAATAAGTTCTGACAAAATTGGGACTTCGCGAAGGAGCGGCTCTACGGCTGGGGTGAGCATATAGGCCACAATGCCTGCAAAGGCCCAGCCTGCGATGGACAGCAGCTCACGTACCAATCCACGTGAATGCGCGAGAACTGCTGAGACGAGGATGACAATTATTACTCCGCCATCTAAAAGTGTAAAACCATCCATTCTGTACCCTTCTTTAGGCCTGTAGATCGCCAAAACAGTTAGCAATAAACGCCCCTACATCTTCCACTTTTTTTACATTCATGCCAGAGGTGCTGGCTAATTTCATCCGTGATGGCGCAAATGCGTCACGAAAGCCAAGCTTTTTGGCTTCTTTTAGACGGGCCTCTGCCTGGGAAATGGGCCTCAATCCACCCGAAAGGCTTATTTCGCCAAAGGTAACCAAGTGTGCTGGTAAGCTGGTGCCTTGGCGAGCTGATATCAAAGCTGCTGCAACAGCCAAATCTGCGGCGGGCTCAGAGATGCGCATCCCACCCGCGATGTTTAGATACACGTCCATACCAGAAAACGAGACACCGCAGCGGGATTCGAGAACAGCGAGGATCATAGAAAGACGCTGACTATCCCAGCCGACTACGGCGCGGCGGGCGTTTGCTAATGAAGATTGAGCAACAAGAGCTTGAATTTCTATTAAAAGTGGTCGGGTACCTTCGACGCCAGCAAAAACAACCGAGCCTGGTGCTGGCTTTTCACGGTCTGATAGGAACAAAGCAGAGGGGTTTGGAACCTCCTTTAGTCCAGACCCTGTCATTTCAAACACACCGATTTCGTCTGCAGGGCCAAAGCGGTTTTTAACTGCGCGTAAAATACGGAATTGGTGGCCGCGTTCGCCTTCAAAATAGAGCACCGTGTCAACCATGTGTTCGACGATACGAGGGCCAGCGATTTGGCCCTCTTTGGTCACGTGGCCGACAAGGATCACTGCAATGCCTTTGCGCTTGGCAAAAGTGGTTAGTTCGTGCGCAACCGCACGAACTTGGGAAACGGATCCTGGAGCGCTATCAATATGGTCGATCCACATGGTCTGAATAGAATCGATGACGACCAGGTCCGGGCGCTCTATATCGAGGGTCGTTAGGATATCACGTAAGTTAGATTCTGAAGCCAGCCGTACCGGGGAGTGTGATAAGTCAAGACGCTGAGCGCGCATACGTATTTGTGAAGCAGCTTCCTCGCCTGAGACGTAGATGGCTTTCCTGCCTGCGAGGGCGAATTTTGCAGCGGCTTGTAATAAAAGCGTGGATTTACCAATGCCAGGATCACCGCCTACAAGTATGGCAGATGCAGGAACAAGACCACCACCAAGCACACGATCCAATTCGTCCATGCCGCATTTGGCACGCAGAAGCGGTTTGTCTTCAGTTTGTAGATCGCTAAGCGTGATTTTGCATCCCTTTGTCGCGCCAAGGGTTTTTGTGCCTGGGCCAGCGGCAAGAGGTTCTTGTTCTTGGACTGAGTTCCATTCGCCGCAGGCATCGCATCTGCCCGTCCATTTTTTGTGGGAGGCGCCACAGAGAGAGCAGGAGAATGAGTGGGTTGGTTTTACCATTAATTGTATTTGCGGGATTAATGGCGTTTGATCAAGCCTGGTTTTGCTCCATTTGCTGAAAACTGTCACGGTGTAAGAGGGCATTCAGCTGGCTATCG
>DLZA01000357.1:0-767 GCA_003447515.1 Paracoccaceae bacterium | reverse complement strand
AACATCACCGTACCGCTTGGATTGGGCCCTGAGCGCGGGCGTTGATGAATTGATCAAGGCACGGATCGCCTGATTGGTCCATGTCCGTGATTGGGCCAGTCCATTGCACGAGGCCTTCGTGTAGCATAGCGACTTTGTCCGCGATGGCGCGCACGGACGATATGTCGTGGGTGATCGTTATCGCAGTGGCGCCCATTTCAACTACGATTTCGCGAATCAAGTCGTTGATTACCCCGGACATGATAGGGTCGAGGCCAGTTGTGGGTTCGTCAAAGAAAATTATCCCGGGTTCGGCGGCTATAGCGCGAGCGAGACCAACACGTTTTTGCATGCCGCCCGAGAGTTCTGCAGGGAGTCGACTTGCTACGTCGTGTTTGAGGCCGACGCGGCGGAGTTTTTCTATGGCAAGATCGTAGGCGTCAGCCTTTGAAAGCTTGTTTGGTCCGCGCATCAAACGGAACGCGACATTTTGCCAAACTGAGAGGCTATCAAAAAGGGCGCCACCTTGGAAAAGCATACCAAATTGGTCGAGAAACGCGTCGCGATTTCCTTTGGTAGTATCCGTACCATTTACAGTGATAGTTCCAGAGTCTGGTGTGATAAGGCCAAGCACGCACTTAAGTGCTAACGATTTTCCTGTGCCGGAGCCGCCAATAATCACCATGCTTTCGCCCTTGGCAATATCAAGGTTTACGCCGCGTAGGACGTGGTTTGGGCCAAAGGATTTTTTTACGTTTGAAAATTTGATCATGTATTCATTTCTAACA
>DLZA01000278.1:3674-4798 GCA_003447515.1 Paracoccaceae bacterium | reverse complement strand
CTTTAAGTCTGTGCGCATGCTTATTTATTGAATATCTCTTTCCCTGCCTATTACACCCCAAAAATTTTTCGAGATCGGGGCGCTGTCCAAATATCAAGGGTATTTCCACCAAAAACCTACAGATTTCGCCTGTATTTTCTACGTTTGTGAAGCAACGACTTCTGGAAGGCGATTAGCTGGCGGTGTGTTGCGAGATCGCCCACTGGTCACGGCGCCATCGATGATGGTCATGCCAACGCCAGGAAGGTTTCCAAGCTGGATACTTTCAAGAATATTTTTGCCTGGTGCGTGTTGGGCTTGGTCCATTAGGACGAAATCGGCAGCTTTTCCCACTTCTAGTAGACCTGTGTCGAGTTCGCGACGGCGACCTGTGTTTCCGTTCGCAAAGCAAAAAGCAGTTTCAGCACTAATATTACCTAAGCTGGAAAGCATAGCGACCATGCGTAAGATCCCGAGAGGTTGGACCCCTGATCCTGCTGGGCCATCTGTACCAAGAATGACTTGGTCGAGTTTACCAAGCTCACGAGCGGTATTGAGTGTAAGAAGGGCGGCACGTTCGTTTCCGTTGTGAACAATTTCGAGCGCTGCTGTGCAATTTTCACATAAGCAAACAATTTGGTCGTCGGGCAGTGCTGAATGTCCGCCGTTGATGTGACCAACAACATCTGTGCCGGTTTCCATCACCATATCTGCATCTATGAGACCAGATCCAGGGATCGATGGACCGCCAGTGTGAATCGTTGATTGAATGCCGTACTTGCGAGCCCAGCTTACCATTTCTTGAGCGGTTTTCCCGTCTTTTACAGTACCAAGCCCAACTTCGCCGAGAAGCTTAACGCCCGCATCAGCGAGGTCTTTGAAATCTTGTTCGACCATACCGTGCTCTATGACTGGGGCACCTGCATGAACTTTCATGCCTGATGGACGGAAATTTTCGTACCAACGCTGTGCCGCAATGGCCATGGCCTTTAGACCCACAATGTCTTTGGGCCGGCCTGGCATGTGAACTTCGCCGGCAGAAATCAGTGTTGTGACGCCGCCGTGGAGTGTACTATCTATCCAGTGAAGTTGTTGTTGGCGTGGCGTGTAATCGCCTACTACTGGATGTATGTGACTATCGATTA
>DLZA01000278.1:0-3276 GCA_003447515.1 Paracoccaceae bacterium | reverse complement strand
GCCAATTTCCGTGATCTTACCATCAACAGCAATAAGGCAATCTGCATCGGAAATAGGGGACTCAATTTGCCCTGTCAGCATAAGCCCGACATTTTTAATAACAGTTTTTGACATGATTTAACCTCCCGTTCCGATTTGTGTAAACCGGCCCTGCGATTTGCCCAACAAAAGGGCGTTGAATGTTGTCGGTAACGCTTTGACGGGCATCTTAAACTCCTAGATAACGGTATAGTTTTTCGGGTTCGGCGCGCAGTGCTTCTGTGTCAGTTGTTTCCAAACCACGCCCATTTTCCACGAAAACTACCTGATCTGCGATGTTTAATACCGCATCAACACGTTGTTCGACGAGCACGACGGCGAGTTTTTGCTCCTTCATCTTGATGACCACGTCGCGGATCAAGTCAATCATCGAGGGCTGGAGGCCCTCGGTCGGTTCATCAAGAAGCAGGACTGACGGTTTGATCGCCAGTGCGCGGGCCATTGCAAGCATTTGTTGTTCCCCCCCTGACAAAGTATCGGCCTGTTGTTTTAAACGATCACGCAAACGGGGGAAGAGTGTGAGGAGTTCTTCGCGGGTTTGCGCTTTGTCAGGCGTATGAAGGAGGCCTACTTCTAGATTCTGGGCAACTGACAGTTCAGAGAATAAGCGGCGGCCTTGTGGTACGTAGGCAATGCCTTGTTGTGAGATTTTGTGGGGTGCGATGGATGATAGGTCTGTGCCGTTTAGAGTGATTTTGCCCGCAGACAAAGGCAGTAGCCCCATAATGGTTTTCAGCGTGGTAGTTTTGCCTGCACCGTTACGGCCCATTATGCAGATTATTTCACCTGCTTTCGCGTTGAGAGATAGGTCAAATAGGACTTGAACCGCGCCATAGCCTGATTGGATGTTTTGCAAATTAAGCATGACTCTTATCCATGTCCTGTCCCCAAATACGCTTCTTGTACCGCAGTATTTGCGCGAATTTCTTCTGGCGTTCCGTTGGCGAGCACCATCCCTTGGTCCAGTACGGTAATATATTCGGCAACGGCCATCACGACGTTCATATTATGCTCAATCAGTAGGATTGTTGTCTCTGCATCCATAGATTTCATCAACTGATTGAAATCATCAACCTCGGATTCTGCCAAACCTTGCGTTGGTTCGTCGAGGATAAAAAGGCGCGGGTCTTGGGCCAATCCCATCCCAATTTCTAATATGCGCTGGTGGCCGTAGGAAAGATTACTGGCGAGTTGGTCGGAGCGGTTGGCGATATTGAGGCGTTGTAGTATTTCATCTGTTTTTCTAGTGACGGCCAGTTTATTTTTTCCTAGCCGTCGTCTTGCGGCGAGATTGATATTTTCACGAACTGACAAGCCTTGAAAAACAGACGTGATCTGGAATGTGTACGCCATACCTTTACGGATACGCTCGTGCGCAGCCATGGTGGTAATATCCGTGCCATCAAATGAAACATTGCCACGGGTGGCTGGTATTCGGCCACAAACCATGCCCACGAATGTAGACTTACCTGCACCATTTGGGCCAATAATCGCCCGAGTTTGGCCCACGGGCAAATCGAAATCTATATCTGTGTTTGCGGCAACGCCTGCGTAGGCCTTTGTAAGGCCGCAAGTAGACAGGATCATGGTAGCCACCCTGCATATTTGTTGCGCAGTGTACCCACGATGCCGTGGGGCAGAAACAGGGTAACCGCTACAAGAACCAAACCAACAACGATTAGGTATGCATTTGTTTGTCCACTTGCATAATCAATGAGGTAGGTCATGAACAATACGCCAAAAAAGGCACCTGTGGTTGTTCCGGCCCCACCGACAAGTACCCAAAGCAGTGGCAGAATTGAATATTGTACGGTTGCGAAGGTTGCTCCCGCATATCCGAATAACAGGGCATAGGCTGCACCGCTTGCACCAGAAATAACTCCAGACAGGATCACGGCTTGAAGCTTAATCGCGGTTACATTGTAGCCTAGCATTTTTGCGCGCTCCTCATTCTCACGAATTGCAACTAATGTGCGTCCAAATGGTGAGCGGACGAGGTAGGCCAACAGTAGGAGCACTACTGAGAAAAGAATTAGCGCTGTATAGTAGCGTACTGACGGGTTCGTTAGATCAAAGCCAATCAGCTGGCGGGTGGCTTGTTGCAGGGCAAACCCTTCGTCGCCGCGCGTATAAGTGCCAAAGTAGAGGATAGTAAGGTAGCCTGCCTGAGCAAACATTAGGGTGACAATCATAAAGGCTACGCCCGTGGTACGCAGTACGAGGAAGCCAACGATAGCAGCAACTATGGTAGATGTTAAAAGCGCGACAACGAACGCAGGCGCAGGGGTCCAACCGTTGAGATGCATCGTAAGACCGAGGCCATACATGCCTGCTGAGAAAAATAGGGCATGGCCAAGCGATAGCAGGCCTGTGTAGCCAAATAAAACGTTGTAGCCCATAGCATAAATCGCCAATATCATAATGCGCGCAAGGTTACCCGAGTGATATTCGGGTAGTACAAGAAATGCTATCGCTAGGAAAAACAGTAATCCGAAATGCAATGTATTTGATTTGGCTGTATTTGTCATGCTGTCGATTTCCCCATTAAGCCTGTGGGGCGGAAGACAAGGACTGTTGCTACTAGCAATGTAGCGAAGATTTTTGCAAGTGTGGGAGTGAAGAAAACGGATATTATGCTATCGGCCATTCCAATCAAAATCGCGGCAATGATCGTGCCAGGCAGGGATCCAAGGCCGCCAATGATTACTACGATGAAAGCGAGTAGCAGCGGGTCGTGGCCCATTAGATAGTAGGCTTGCTGAATCGGAACAACAAGTACAGCGCCTATGGCAGCCAGGCCTGCGCCAAGGCCAAAAACAACAGAATAGACGGTTTTGACTGGGATTCCAAAGGCCTGAGCCATGTCACTGTCTTGTTGAGTAGCCCGCATGATTAGACCCGCTTTGCTGCGAGTAATTGCGAACCAGAGGGTAATTAGGATCATGGCTGCGGCGGCTATAACGAAGAGCTTGTACGATGTAATTGATAGTCCCCACGGATAGTAAAATTCTAGCCCATTTTGGTTCCAATCAAACCACGGCAATGCGATGCGGCTGTTAAAGGGTGGCTCTACAGGACGCGGGTCTGGGCCGAAGGTCATTAGTGTGGTTTGTTGGAGGATGTAAAGCGTGCCGATGGTGGCGACGATGGTACGTTCGGGATCATAATTAATGCGGCGAAGAATTAGGCGGTCTACGCCAGCGGCTAAAGATCCAACAAGCAATGGCGCGATTATTA
>DLZA01000191.1:1058-9492 GCA_003447515.1 Paracoccaceae bacterium | reverse complement strand
TTCTATCAGAGCAATTTTAGCCTGCCAACGATGCTAAGCCAGTAGCTATATCCACTTGTGTAACTGAAATACTTGGTATTGGCCCCCTACGGATTTCTTCTCAATCAGTGATGGACACGGAAATTGCAGCTCAGCTTACTATTTAGAATGAAACTGGCAGCCTATTTTTAAGTCACGATATCATCTAAGGGTTTTGCCTAAAATTTGATATTGGAGAGCCAATTGTTTTGAAAAAATGCATGAGCGGCGGATTTTTCAATCGCCAAGCTCACTAAAACCACGCTGTCCGCGTAACCAAGGTTTTCCTTTTACAATGTGCACCTTCCCACTATCAACTATCAGTTGGTTGGCGTCGATCATCAAAATTTTACAAGACTTTTTGATCATACACTTTTTTTAAACTCAGGGGTTCAGATTGGGATGAAAGAATTGGAAGCATTAGACGAAATAATTCTGCCTGCGATGAAACTTCGCATCGCTTATAAAGTTGTTTTCGAAAAACTTTCACAGTTTGTGGCGATACTCCCAACCGCAAGCCAATCGAATTAGACGAATGGCCCTGCAACACCAACAATGCCACATCAGCCTGCCTGCCCGTTAATTTAATGCCATATGTTTGCGCGACCAAACGCACCATTCTCTCTGTCACACTTTCATCCCCTGGATGTGATCCAAACTGTAAATTTGTGTAATGTGAACAAACAAAGGCCTCAATGATCGGAAATACTTTTAAAGCTGTCGCTTGGTCTCGTTTTGAAAATCTTTGATTAGATCGAACATCGCGACCAAGACAAACATGAATGCTCATCTGTGCAGATAACCTAACAACGAATCCGATTTCATCAATCATGGTGGTGCGGCGATAATATTCAATAAAATATTGGTTTCTGACAAATTGATCTGGCGCTATATCCCAAATGCGATACATTCCAGCTGCATTTTGAGATCGATGAACTTCATAAAATGGGTCCAGCAGATAAGCGCCAGAAAGATAAACGGTTTTCATATGGCGATGAACGTCAGGCGTAATGCCATCCGTCATTAAAAGCAGCGGCGTTTGATCCTGGAAATAGGCCAAAATTGTAGTGTTGTCATGCTTGACCAATGCCCACAACCATCGATTTAAGTTGCTTGCAAACTTATCAGTATTCAGCGACTGGATAGTGCTAGCAATTAAGTTTTCAGTGCTTTCCATTTTTGGCGCAAGTACCTCCTTGGGGGTATATACCCCCTTAAATGATCCTAATACGCTCGAGAGTCAATTTATGGGGGTACTCACCAACCATGATGGCAAGGGAAAAGTGTGGCAGATCAAAATAACATAGCGGTAGATATTCGAAACGTGACTAAGATGTACGGCGCCTTTTCCGCCCTTGAAAAGGTGAACCTTGATATTCGCGATAATGAATTTTTCACATTACTTGGGCCGTCTGGTTGCGGCAAAACTACATTGCTTCGCACGATTGCTGGCTTCGAAGATATCACTCAGGGTGAGATCGTCCTCTACGGCCAGAACATCGCAAACCTTTTGCCAAATGAAAGACCCGTCAATACGGTTTTTCAACAGTACGCGTTGTTTCCGCATATGAACGTTACGCAGAATGTCATGTTTGGCTTGCTTCGCCTTGGCCAAGACAAGACTAGTGCAAAATTCCGCGTCGCAGAAGTGCTTGAGCTGGTTCAACTCACAAAATTTGCAGATCGTATGCCAAACCAATTGTCAGGCGGCCAACAACAGAGGGTGGCCCTCGCCCGAGCGCTTGCCCCCAGTCCGAAAGTTTTACTACTAGATGAACCTCTTTCAGCACTCGATCTTAAACTGCGCCAAGCCGTTCGTTTGGAGCTTCAACAAATTCAACATCAAACGGGAATTACTTTCGTCTTTGTCACCCACGACCAGGAAGAAGCCCTTACCATGTCTGATCGGATAGCAGTAATTAAAGGCGGTCAAGTACAACAAGTAGGCAGCGCACAAGAGGTCTACGAGGCACCAAAAAACAAATTTGTCGCAGATTTCATCGGCGAAACAAATCTACTCGATGTAAGGGTGACCGATCTGCACGATGGCAAAGGATCATGCATACTTCCTGGTGGAGTGCAAATCACATGCCCTGCGGCTGATGGCGCGCATCCTGGCCCAGGTCATCTATCTGTGCGTCCAGAGCGCATCGCAATCACATCTCCGAACGAAGGACTCGTTCAAGGCAAAGTCAAACGGCATATTTATCTCGGAACAGATATGCATGTTGAAGTCACTCTGATGGACAGCGAAACAGTGACAGTTCGTATGCAGAATTCCAGCCAAATTCAGATCCCAGAAGCCGGTCAAACCATTGGGCTTGAATTTGAAGCAGACGCTGCGCGTCTGTTGGTGGACTAATGGCAGCAGACCTTCAACCGAAAGCATCATCCAGCACCAGCACGTATGCAGGCCTAGGCATTCCACTAATACTGCCTGCATGGGCTATTATTGGCTTTTTCTTAGTACTGCCCGTCATGATGATGCTGATTTATTCATTTCTCACTAAAGAGTTCCGGGGTGGCGTAATTTGGGAGTTTTCACTGGCCGCATATGACCAATTCTTCTTTGATCGAGGCCTTTTTGGGGATGAACTACCCAAAATCGAATGGACCTACATCACCATTTTTTGGCGTTCTATCTGGCAAGCAGCCGCTGCAACGCTATTGTGCCTCGTAATTGGGTTCCCAACAGCATGGTTCATTGCCACACGCACAGCGCGTAACCGGTCCATCTGGCTGTTCTTAGTCACTATCCCTTATTGGGTTAACCTACTTATACGAACGATCTCAATGAAATTTTTAATCCGTGACAACGGCCCAATGAACGAACTCTTGATGGCATCAGGTCTGATCTCAGAGCCCATTCACATTATCAACACTAACCTCGCGGTTCAGCTAGGGTTATTCTACTCATACTTACCGTTTATGGTACTCCCGATTTATGCAGCCGTCGAACGCTATAACTTTGCTCTGTCCGAAGCTGCCGCCGACCTTTATGCCTCACGAACCATAACACTTACACAAATCATTCTACCCACTATCAAACCTGGAATTATCGCAGGCTGCATCCTTGTATTTGTCCCAAGCCTAGGCGCGTTCCTTGCACCTGATTTGCTCGGGGGAGCAAAAAACTTTATGATCGGTTCGTTGATCGAAGAGCAATTCAAAGGAGCCGCGGGTAATTGGCCCTTTGGCGCAGCTGCGTCAATGATACTTCTGTCCCTGGTCCTTCTGGTCCTTACATTGTATGCTCGTCAACAAACACGGGAGCAAGGATAATGGCTTCCAAGAAAGTCGACCTAAGGCGCTTTCCAGGCTTTCTACCCCTGACATATTTGTGTCTGTTCTTGTTGTACGCGCCGCTAGTTATTGTGATGATTTACTCCTTCAACGACAGCGCCTCAATCACACGTTGGGATAGTTTATCCCTGCGTTGGTATCACGACGTTTTCTTTGGCGTCGAGGCGCCCAAGTTTAGAGCAGCGACAATTAACTCCATTACCATTGCATTAATGGCAGCAACATCCGCTACCATCGTGGCAATAATGGCAGCCACTGCCATGCTACGATCCGGCAGATTTCGTGGAAAGTCCGCTAGCTTTGCACTAATCAACCTGCCATTAATGGTTCCCGAAATTGTCACAGCTGTTGCGACACTGATCTTCTTCTCGGCCATCGGATTTACAGCCGGATACCTTACAATTGTGTTAGCTCACATCGTTTTCTGTATTCCTTTTGCCTACCTCCCCATTGCGGCACGTATGCAAGGGATCGAGGACGTCTACGAACAAGCAGCCCAAGACCTATATGCAACGCGATTTCAAGCGTTTCGCCTGGTTCTCTTGCCACTTATGACACCTGGTATCCTGTCTGGATTTCTATTGGCCTTCATAATTTCGCTTGATGATTTTATCATTACCAACTTTGTTAAAGGGGCAGGCATTGAAACCCTGCCAACCGCCATTTATGGCGCTGTCAGGCAAGGCATAAAACCAAATATAATGGCAATATCCACACTACTACTCGTGGTATCAGTTGTCTTTGTCGCCCTATCGTATTTCGTCGGACGCATGGGGGAGAAAAATAATGACGAAACTTCAACCAAGGGAGACTTAATATGAAAAAACTGCTCAAGCTCGGCGCATCCGCCCTAGCTATAACACTCGCGGCCAATGCTGCAACTGCAGAGGGCAAACTGGTGATTTACAACTGGTTTGAATATCTACCTCAAGAATTAATCGACAAATTTGCAGCGCAAGAAAATGTCGAGGTCACAATGGATACCTTCGACTCAAACGAAGCAATGTTGGCCTCGCTCAAAGCGGGTAAAATGGGGACTTATGACGTTGCCATGCCGTCAGACTACATGGTCGACATCATGGGCGACGAAGGCATGCTGGATACGTTTGACCAAGAGGAAATGCCAAACTTTAGCAACATTATGGATCAGTGGCTCAACGTCAGCTTCGATCCAGGTCGCAATAGTTCGGTACCCTACCAGTGGGGCTCAACCAGCTTCTCTGTTAACCGTGACGCCTACAAAGGCGATATCAATACGCTTGCAATGATTTTCAATCCTCCCAACGAAGTCAAAGGAAAGATCAACGTACTCGACAGCCAAGGCGAAGTTCTTGCGCTTGGCTCTATGTATTTGGGCATCCCACAATGTTCAACAGACCGCGAAGAACTTAAAGCGCTCAACAATTTGATGCTTGAGGCAAAACCGCATTGGGCAAGCTTTGGCTCTGACGTCGCCAAGGATGTACTAGTCTCTGGTGATGCTTCCGTTGGGATGATCTGGTCTGGCTTTGGTGCTAAGGCTCGCGAAGAAGGAGCAAACATTGAATATGCCTTCCCCAAAGAAGGTTATGTCGTTTGGACAGATAGCATCGTTTTGCTCAAAGATGCACCGAACCGTGCTAATGCGCTTAAGTTCATGAATTTTATGTTAGAACCAGAAAATGCTGCGGCCCTAACGAACTTTGCAGCCTACACGGCAGGGGTCAAAGGTGTGGAACCTTTCTTATCTGACACGGTGGCAAATTCCCCTGAGTCCAATCCACCCGCGGAGCCAATAGGTGAGCTAGTCATGGCCTGTCCTCAAGAGGTTCAAGCTGTATATGACACCATTTGGACCAACTTAAAAAAATAACAGAATGCGCTAGAGAGCGGTATAATCCGCTCTCTTTTTCTAAACACAGGTTAGTCGATGAAAACTTTCTATTCAGAAAAACACAAACTGCGTGACGCTAAAACGGAGCTTTATGGTGGTCAGTTGGTGCAGCCATTCGAACGCCCATCACGAGCAGAGTATATACACGACCGCGTCGCCGAGGTTGGGTTAGGGCCCATCGTTACACCTGATGATTTCGGGATGGGACCAATCCTCAAGGTTCACAATGCCGACTTCGTCAAATTCCTCCAAGAAGCTTGGGCGCTGTGGGAAAAAGAAGGTTTTAAGGGCGAAGCTCTTCCCACATGTTGGCCCTCGAGACGCATGTCCAACAAAAAGCCCACCTTTATTGAAGGACAGCTTGGCTTTTACGCACTCGCATCTGAGACGTCCTACACGGATGGAACATGGGAAGCTGCCTATGCAAGCGCACAAGTTGCGCTTAGCGCCACACAAGAGGTCTTATCAGGCGAGCATGCCTTTGCGCTCTGCCGCCCGCCAGGGCACCACGCGGCATATGATATGTACGGTGGGTACTGCTTTTTGAATAATGCTGCGGTCAGCGCACAATTCATGCGCGACAATGGTAAAAAAAGGGTCGCTATTGTCGATGTAGATTTCCACCATGGCAACGGCACACAAGACATTTTTTATGCCCGAGAAGACGTATTCTTTGCCTCTCTGCACGGCGATCCAATGGATGCATTCCCGCATTTCTTGGGCCACGCCGATGAAATTGGAACCGGCAGGGGTCTCGGCTTTAATCACAACTATCCCATGCCACCTGGCACATCTTTTGAGACATGGCGCGCTGCTTTGGCGAATGCCCTTGATAAAGTTGCGGCATTCAACGCCGATGCCATAATTATATCACTGGGCGTCGACACATTCGAATCCGACCCTATCAGCTTTTTTAAACTAAAATCACCCGATTTCATCACTTATGGTGCAGACATTGCAGCACTCAACCTCCCAACCTTGTTTGTAATGGAAGGAGGCTACGACATTTCAGAAATCGGATTGAATACCGTTAATGTCCTGACCGGCTTTGAAGGCAAGTAAGGCAAACACAGGTAAAAAGGAGAGGTAATGAAAATCGCCGCATACCAAGGTCCATCTCCCGAGGGTGATGCCGATCATGCGTTTAAAACAATAGACAAAACACTTGCACAAGCAGTTGCACAGGGCGCCAAAATGGTCGTATTCCCAGAGTTGTACTTGCTTGGTTATAATCAAATGCACCGCCACGCAGCACTGGCTCAATGCATTGGTGGCGGCTGGGAAACGCAATGTGCGAATCTTACCCAAAAACACAAATGTGGTCTAACAATAGGATGGGTAGAGCGCGATGGCGAAACCCTTTACAACAGTGCTAGTACCTTCGATGCGAGCGGGGCCAAGCTTGGCCACTATCGAAAAATTCAACTCTGGGGCCCTGTCGAACAATCTGTCTTTGCATTTGGTGATCGTTATACCACCTTCATTCTTCACGGCGTAAAAACTGCGATCCTTATTTGCTATGACGTAGAGTTTGCGCAGCACTGCCACGCCTTGGCGAGCATGGGTGTCAAACGTGTACTGGTTCCAACTGCAAACCCTGCTGATTTCACCCTTGTTTGCGACACCCTCATCCCAGCACGCGCCAACGAGAACAATCAAGCTATTATCTACGCTAATTATTGCGGTACCGACAATGGCCTGACCTTCTGTGGCCAATCCGTTATCGCTGGCCCCGGCGGGATGATTTTTACAAGAGCCAACTCAGACGACGAAATGCTGCTCTGCGCTGACCTACAATTATTAGACCAAATCAACCCATCTCTGCTCTCTACACAGCAAACAGATTACAGAAAGGTAGACCAATGACACTCGATATCCCTAACAGCACTGATGAGATCCTTACAGCAGATACTCATTTGATCCAATCTTTCGCTAATCTGCATGGTCTGAAACAACAAGATGCTCGAACAGCCATTGTCGGTGCAAAAGGCGCTTATGTCACCGACAGCGAAGGTAATGACCTTATTGATGGAATCGGCGGTCTTTGGTGCGTGAACGTGGGCCATGGCCGCACCGAAATCATTAACGCAATTACAGAACAGCTAAAAACTTTGGATTATTACTCGACCTTCTACAATTTCACCCATCCATCTGCCGCTGAATTAGCCAAGAAAGTAACATCTTTGGCGCCTGAAGGGCTGAACCAGGTATACTTTGCCAATTCTGGTTCTGTGGCGAATGACACAGCGGTGCGGATGCTTCACCACTATAACAACCTCAAAGGACGTCCCAAAAAGAAGAAACTTTTATCACGAATGGGAGCGTACCACGGCTCCACACACATGGCGATGGCGCTGACGACTCCAATGTATTCCCAGGGTTGGGATACCGCCGCAGAAGGACTCGTATATCATTTACGATCTCCCTACCAATACCGCGAAGGCGAAGAAGGCATAAGCGAAGCAGAATTCCTGGAGGTTCTAGCAAAAGACATGATCGACATGATTGAGTCCGTCGGTGCAGACAATATAGCTGGCTTCTTTGCAGAACCAATTATGGGCGCAGGCGGTGTTATTGTTGCGCCCAAAGGCTACCACAAACGCATGCGCGAAATTACAGCCCAGTACGATATCATGTATGTCGCTGATGAAGTTGTAACAGCCTGGGGTCGCCTGGGCGAAATGTTCGCTTCTAAAGATATTTACGGCATGGTACCTGATATTATCTGCACTGCCAAAGGCATCACATCTGGCTATCAACCACTATCTGCGACCATCATCTCGGATGAAATTTACGATGTGATTTCAAGCCCAAATGCAATGTTTTCCCATGGGATGACCTACTCAGGGCACCCTGCCGCCTGTGCTGCCGGTCTAGCCAATATCAAAATACTCGAAGACGAAGATATTCCTGGTCGCGTCAAAACGACAGGTAAGATCTTTGAGAACGCCCTTCGCGGCTTGCAGGACCTTGATATTGTTGGTGATGTTCGCGGCAGTCACTTTATGATGGGACTGGAATTTGTGTCTAATAAGAACACGAAAGAAACCTTTTCAGATGAGCAGAACATTGGCCTGCAATTGGCCAAAGCCTGCCAAAGGCGCGGTCTGATCGCACGTCCTCTTGGCAACATTCTTATCCTGTCGCCAACATTAATTATGGATGAACCCATGATCATAAACATCGAGGGCATTTTACGTGAGAGCATAATAGAAACCACCAAACACTTGAGAGCCTGAG
>DLZA01000191.1:0-722 GCA_003447515.1 Paracoccaceae bacterium | reverse complement strand
GCTGTAAATATATTTGCATCTCGTGGTTAAAAAGCTTTGGATCGCATTCAAGCCTAAAATACGTTTGTGATGGCGGTGGTATCAAAAATGGGCACCTCTGCGAGATGCAGCAACGGAAGGCTACGCGAAACTCAGGCATAATAACGCTAGGAGTAATTACACTTGATAAACCCATATCTCGAAAGGGCTCAAAGCACGACAAAGGCACCTAAGCGACAGTCCTTTGTTGCGCACACGGAGTTAATTCGAAACTAAGCCACAATCAACGGAAAAGTCGAGGCTAGCTCACTAATTAGATTACAGTTGCAATCACTTCGACATCATAGTCATCCAGCCAACAGCAACCGCCGACAAACTTAGCGAAGGCGTCTTGCAATGTCTCGCTCGCATTATAACCCGCTTGGCAATTACCTCACGACTTAGAGTTGGTCGATTGAAAAACCATGATTGTATATTTGCAAGTACAGCAATAGAGAGGAGCGGATTTAGGTAAATAAGTAGCTGCCAATGACGTATAACAAAGGATTACCGACCAAAAACCCTCCTGTGGCACTTAAAGTGCCCAAATGGGCCGAACCAACCGACCGCAAAATTAGTTTGACCACCGCAGCTATCTTTCCAAGCAACAAGTCCCTGGATAATCGGCGCTGCGATAATGGGTGCTATCCAACCAAAAGCATGGCATCCAAGGGCACCACACACATCAAAAGATCAAACAAAAC
>DLZA01000372.1:6678-14108 GCA_003447515.1 Paracoccaceae bacterium | reverse complement strand
CTTTGTTTCTCTAACCTAATTCTTTGCTATCGAAAAACATTTGTGCAGTCTGAATTTTCCCGCCCTTCGACACATCCAAAGTGGTCCATCCACTAAGTTTTGTAAATATGTTTGTGTCCTTATGGTGACCGTACAGCGTCCAGGACTGAAGCATTTCTTGGCCAGCCGTGCGGGTGTCGTCGGCCATGTAGTGCAGGTCGGGTAAGAGTGTGAAAAACCCTTCCGCAACATCTGCGATAGCTTTTGGACTGGTTGCGGCTTCACCATTTACAACTAAATGCCCCGTAGGCTCAAAATGCGCAGCCAACACAAAAGCATCATGGGCAGTCCAGGCAGCGGCATAACCGGATGCAAGATTTGATAGATTGATCATTAGTGTTACCCGATCTTGGTTTTGGCAAATGCAATGAGGCGTTTGAGTGCTCGTGTAAAGTCTTCATTTGGAATGGTCATAGCCACGCGTATGTGACCTGCCGCAGACTCACCAAAACTCTCTCCAGGCATAACGGCGATGTGTTCTGCCTCAAGTAGCTGTGATGCAAAAGCATCGCCTGAGAGTCCCGTCGCGCGGATATCAAGCATCAAATACATAGCCCCTTGGGCTGGAATCAAACGGATATTTTGTTCGCCCGTCAAAATATCTCGTGCAAGCTGTAGGCGGGTCCGGAAGACATTGGCAACCTCAGTTTCCAGTGTGCTTCCCTGGGTCAGGGCGAAGGTAGCAGCATCCTGAATAAATCCTGGCACCCCATATGTGTTTACCGTTGAAAGATTGAGGATACGCCCGATGGCATCTTTTGGACCAATTATCCAGCCGATGCGCCAACCGGTCATGGCATGAGATTTCGACATAGAGCCAATTACAAAACAATTATCTGCCATACCTTTAAGACTACGCGGTGAGATGTGTTCACCTTCCCAAATTTGGGTGTCATAAACTTCGTCTGATACCAAAATTACATCGTTTTCCAAGCAGACATCACAGATCATTTTAAGTGTTTTTCGGGTGTAAACGACACCTGTTGGGTTATTTGGCGAATTTATTAGTAAGGATTTTGCCTGTTTTGCTAAGGGTTCCAAGTCTGCTCTCAGGGGTTGGAAGTTATTTTCTGCATTTGTTGGGACGGGTATCGCTTTTGACCCAATAGAACGAATACCACCCGGGTAGGTGGCGTAATATGGATCAATGAAAAGGCCGGTATCACCTTCATCCAACAGGGCCAGGTGCGCAGCGAACAGTGCGGCTTGACCGCCTGTTGTGACAATCACGTTGTCGGCTGTTGTTGACACGCCTGTTTGTGATTGGACGCGGGCTGCAATGGTGCTGCGTAATTTGTACTGGCCCGGGACGGCAGCATAACCTGTGTTACCCGCTCTTGCGCTTTCATACATGATGTCGATGATTCTTTGGTCTGTTCGGGCATCATGTTCGCCAATGGTCAGTTCCACTACTGGCGTACCCGATTCTATCATTGTGCGCGAGCGGTACAGAATATCCCAACCATCCGAGCCGTCGCCTGTAATGGATCGGATGCGGTTGGAGAGTTTCATGGGAGGCATCCTTAAGCGCAATGGTATAATGGGAACTGCTTTTGAAGGGATTCTGCAAGTGGTGTATTGTCGGTGACGTGGGAGTTTGAGAATTTTAATCTTGAACGAGGCTGCAGCGCGTATTCACATCGCAGGGTTGTTTTTTGGTTAGGCTTGGTTATGTTGATACACACGAAAAAACTGAGCGTTATTTGCTATATTCGCATTACCTGCTGACAACTCGTTAGTTGGACTGCTTCTCTATTTCCTAAAAAGTTTACGAGTGATAGGTCCGGCATGGAAGAGATAAGTGTGCGTCAAGGACGACTGATGACTGAGATAAAATTGTACAACACCAAGACAAGGAAGAAAGAGGTCTTCACGCCACTGGATTCGAAAGATGTGCGGATCTATGTCTGTGGGCCAACGGTTTATGATCGCGCGCACATTGGAAATGCGCGGCCTGTCATTGTGTTTGATATTCTCTATCGATTGTTGCGTGAAATCTTTGAAGTGGATCATGTGCGATATGCGCGAAATTTCACGGATGTAGACGACAAGATCAATGCGACCGCAGCAGAGCGCAAAGCGGCGGGAGCCACGGGAACTTTAGAAGAGTTGATACGTGAGCGGACCGAAGAAACAATTTCGTGGTATTTGGAAGATATGGGTGCGCTTGGAAATTTAGAGCCTGATCACGCGCCGCGCGCGACAGAATATGTTCAAGAGATGATTGATATGTCAGTCATGTTGATTGAGCAGGGGTATGCTTATGAGGCTGAAAGCCATGTGCTCTTTGATGTGACATCTTATGAAAACTACGGCTCGCTTTCGGGGCGCTCAGTTAATGACATGATTGCAGGGGCTCGAGTTGAAATCGCACCTTTTAAACGCAATCCGATGGATTTTGTACTTTGGAAGCCGTCTGATATTGAACAACCTGGATGGCAAAGTCCGTGGGGGCGGGGGCGGCCCGGCTGGCATATTGAGTGCTCTGCGATGGCGGAGAAGTTGTTTGGTAAGCGGTTTGACATCCACGGCGGCGGGTTGGACCTTGCATTTCCACATCATGAAAACGAGAAGGCTCAGTCGTGTGCTTGTGGGGAAGAGTCAGATTTCGCGCAAGTTTGGATGCACAATGAAATGTTGCAGGTTGAGGGCAAGAAGATGTCCAAGAGCTTGGGGAACTTTTTTAGCGTCCGAGAGTTGATCGATCAGGGTTATCCTGGCGAAGTTATTCGATTGGTATTTTTAGGAACGCATTATCGTAAGCCGATGGATTGGACAGATAAGAAGGCGAGAGAGGCTGAGGTAACCTTAAGGAGAGCAGCTAAATTATTAAGTAGCGACCCATCCAATATCTTGGACCTGAAGGCTCCCCAAGAATTTGTTGACGCGTTGGCAAACGATCTGAACACGTCTTTGGCGCTAACGTTTATCAAAAAGTATCTTAAAGAGGGCGATAGGATCAAACTTGCATCTTCTTTGACGTTGCTGGGTTTTGATATTGATGTTTTGGTTAAGAATTTTGCAAGTTTGGAGCCTAGCCAATTCAAAAATGAGCAAATGGAAGGAAACGCACTTCGCTCATGTGGAGACGCCGTGGACTCAAGGTTGTCGGAATTGGCAAATCAGTTACTTGTGAGACGTGAAAATGCGATGCTCACTAAAGACTTTACCACTGTCGATGCGTTGAAATCCGCCCTCGTAGATGCTGGCGTAAGTGTGCAGATGTCGAAAGATGGCGTGACCTTAGAGCCTGCGGCTGGGTTTGATGCATCAAAATTAGAGGACTTGTTGTGATGACATTTGTAAACTCGCAGAGGTTTCAAGCCCGACGTTGGAGGGGATTTCGAACGGCTGGTAGCTATTTGAATGATCACCTGCTTTCAAAATTTATACGAGTGCAGGAGAACGCCCAAATGCGTGTTAGGCGACGTATGCAAAACTTGCGCCTGAGAGCGACATGTGAGGTAGTTTTATGACTAGAGAACGTCTCTACATTTTCGACACTACGCTTCGTGATGGTCAACAAACCCAGGGGGTTGATTTCGCGGTAGAAGATAAGGTTCAAATTTCGCATGCGCTGAATGATCTTGGGGTCGATTATGTTGAGGGTGGTTGGCCTGGAGCAAACCCGACAGACAATGATTTTTTTGATGCCGCGCCATCGCTGAGCCACGCCACTTTCACGGCTTTTGGTATGACCAAACGCAGTGGGCGCTCGGCTGCAAATGATGACGTGTTGGCCGCTGTTATGAACGCTAAGACACCTGCGGTATGCCTCGTGGGAAAGACCCATGATTTTCATGTTACGAAAGCGTTGGGGATCACACTAGAAGAGAACCTTGATAACATCCGCGAGAGTTTTGCATACATTGTGAAGTCGGGACGTGAGGCATTGTTTGATTGTGAACATTTCTTTGATGGCTTCAAGGCTAACCCTGAGTATGCGCTGGCTGCGGCAAAGGCGGCCTATGAGGTGGGGTGTCGTTGGATTGTTTTGTGTGACACCAATGGCGGCGCGTTACCCAACGAGGTTAGTGCGGCCACAAAAGCAGTAATTGCCAGTGGGATTCCAGGCGATCATGTAGGTATTCATACCCACAACGATACAGAAATGGCTGTGGCTAACACGCTTGCTGCGGTCGATGCGGGTGCGCGTCATGTCCAGGGAACGCTAAATGGGCTGGGCGAGCGTTGCGGAAATGCTAATCTGACAGCGATAATTCCAACACTATTGTTAAAAGAACCGTATATGAGCCAGTTTGAGACGGGGGTCACGACCGACGGATTAGCATCTCTTACGAAAGTTTCGCGGATACTGGACGATATATTAAACCGTGTGCCGCATAAATGGGCAGCCTACGTAGGTGCAAGTGCGTTTGCCCACAAGGCAGGGTTACATGCAAGCGCGATCTTAAAGGATCCAACAACATATGAACACGTAAACCCAAGCACGGTAGGAAATGCGCGAATTATTCCGATGTCCAATCAGGCAGGGCGCTCAAATCTGTTAAAAAGATTGGGTGATGCGGGGATTGTGGTTGATCAAGAGGACCCAAAATTAGGGCAGATCCTCAACGCGGTTAAAGAACGGGAAGATCACGGTTATGCCTACGATGGCGCGCAGGCGTCGTTTGAGATTTTGGCGCGGAAGGTTTTGGAAACTTTGCCGTCGTTTTTTGATATCAAACGATACCGTGTCACGGTGGAGCGTACACATGTTGAAGGTAAGGGGATGATGACTCTGTCAGAGGCTGTGGTAGCGGTGAACATCGGTGGAAAAAAGCACCTCTCGGCGAGTGAGAGCATGGATTTACTGGGTAACGATCAGGGGCCTGTGAATGCGCTATGGCGGGCGTTAGAGCGTGACCTAGGTCCGTATCAGTGTATAATTGATGATATGCATCTAATTGATTTTAAAGTTAGAATTACCGGCAGTGGGACGGAGGCTGTGACACGAGTTGTGATTGATAGTCAAGATGGATCCGGCCAACAATGGTCCACTGTTGGTGTGTCAGCGAATATCGTTGATGCCAGCTTTGAGGCATTAACGGATGCGATCAATTGGAAGCTGCTGCGCGATGGCGCCAAGGCCGTTTAGCAAAATGGACAAACAATAAAGAGGGCTGATTTTACACAATTACGTAATCATTTTTGTTTCAAATCTATTCGTGGTAGATCTGGATAGTGGCTCTATTTTGGATGGCGTTTCGCACTTGGATGTGTTTTGAACGAAAATGCTGCTGCGTTAGTCGTGGCATTCCTTTACGAGTTCAAAATGGTTGGTGATCAGTTCCAAGATATTGCGCTCTGTGCGGAGACGGTTTGGACCAGCGACCCAGACCGATTCTTATCAGCGGTCACGGCGAACAGTGTGGTGCGAGATCGGCTAATGGTGCTCTATGCCTTCAATATTGAAGTGTCTCGATCAGCTTGGGTGACGGCAGAGCCGATGGTTGCAGAAATGCGATTGCAGTGGTGGCTGGATGCGATTGAAGAAATCTTTGATGGTGGTGAGGTGAGGCGGCACCAGGTTGTAACGCCGTTGGCAAAATTAGTGAGATCGCTAGGCCTGCGACGTAACTGGCTGGATGGCTTGGTTCAGGCTCGGCGTTGGGATATTTATAAAAAGGCTCATGTAGATCAGGACGCGCTGAATGCGTATTTGGCACAAACGGGTGGTGGGCTGATGGGCTTGACCGTTGCGGCTTCTGGTGGAGACGGTTCTGTGGGGTATGAGTATGGCGCTGGCTGTGCCGTCGCTCGTTTGTTGGTGGCGGCCCCTGCTCTTGAAAAGTCGGGACGATATCCTTTGGTCGATGGAACTGAAGCTGGTGTAAAGTTATTGGCAGAATTGGGATTGACCAAGGTGAAGGCCTCGAGTCGAATGTTGTGCAAAACGCCTCGCTCCGCACGTGCTGCACTGCGGGCAGATTGGTTGGCGCAGTTGATTTTGCGACAAGCTATAATGCGACCCGGATTAGTCAGTGTTGGGGGGTTAGGTGTGTCAGCAGCGCGCAAAAAACTAAGGCTGATGAGGTTGACGGCATTTGAAGGGTTTTAGTCATTCCGGGAACTTTTCAGTTAAATATTCTGTCTTTGCCGCTTTCTTTGTGATTAGGGAGAGCCAGATGAGTGAAGCGAAGGCTAGCGTGAGGAAGGGAATCATCGCGAAGTTGACGGCGCTCCAACCCTCAATTGGATTCCCGCCAGAGCAATTCAGCAACTGGCCCGAGGTCAATGACGCGATTGTGACGAGGCCGAAAACCATGAAGTCGTTCATGCCTTGGACAGTACCACGTTCTTCTACTGTGTGAGCGGTAGCAAGCATGGCTGTCGCGCCGATGAAGCCGAAGTTCCAGCCAAAGCCCAAGAGGATCAGGGCGATATAAAAGTTAGGTAAATCTACACCTGCAAGCGCTACGATGCCCGAGCCCATGAGGATAAAGAGGCCAGTACCGACTACACGTTCGACGCCGAAGCGGGTGATGATGTGACCTGTAAAAAAGCTGGGAATAAACATTGCAAGCACGTGTGCCGTGACGATGTGGCCAGCAGATTCTTTCGTAAAGCCACAGCCAACAACCGCTAGTGGCGTTGAGGTCATCACGAGGTTCATCAGTGAGTACGAGACGCAGGCACAGATGATTGCTGTCGCGATGCGTGGGGTTTTCAACATCTCAAGGCGTGTGCGACCAACGCGGGGGGATTTGGTTTCGGGTTTCGCAGTCCCAACGGTGAGAAAAGGGAAAATCACAAAGCCAAGGCAATTGAGAGCGAAAGTGGCGGCGTAAACACCCATGAAAGGGATAGCCAGTGCATCAAACATGACAGAGCCTAGCTGTGGTCCGATAATAGCGGAGGCGAGGCCGGCTGCCATTACGTAGGAGATGGCTTTGGGGCGGAAATCATCTGAGGCGGCGTCGGAGGCGGCAAAGCGGTAGAAGCCGTGAGCAGACATATAGATGCCTGTGAAATATGAGCCCAACAGTAGCAACGAAAATGAGCTGAGATAGATTGCGGTGGCTGAGAACAGCGCGCCAATGGCACCGCCTGTCGCGCCCAATATGAAACCGCGCGTTCGGCCGAACCGTTGCATGAAGTTGGAGAGCCAAGGAGCTGTTGTCATGGAACCAAATACGATGAGCGTGATTGGTAGTGTGGCAAAACAGACGTTGGATACTAGCTGTTGGCCTGCAAGACCTGAAAAGGTAAAGAGAAGTGGCATCTGCGCGCCCAAGACTGCTTGCGCGACGATAAGTATCCAGACGTTGCGTTTGGCTATTTGATGTTGGGTCATATTGACAGCTTGAATCATACCGAAGCGGTAGAAGGGAAATGGGGAGAGAGCAAGGGTCTTGTTATGGCGTTTGAATTTGAGAAAAAAAGATGAG
>DLZA01000372.1:0-6298 GCA_003447515.1 Paracoccaceae bacterium | reverse complement strand
AATTTTTCGCTTAAAGAACTTTTTTGAAGAGAGGGAGTTCTGCATTATGATCCTTTAATAATGATTAAACATCTGACTAATCGATTAAACTGGGGCGATGATGTGAGCGAAGGAACCAGATACTGTGCCGTTCTCAAGACCCATATCGGGGAGTTTAACACCGTCTGCGTCTGTGGTTTTAAAGAGCGGTTTGCCAACAGCTTTGAGGGTCGTTGCATAGTGAAATTCGTGGGCTTTCATATTTGTTTTCCATGGACCACCCTGTGGTGTAAGGTTGCGATACCCAAGGTGGAGCCTTCGTTCTGCAAAACTGGTTTCGAGATTAAGGAGGCCGGCTAGCCGATGAGGTGTGCCATTTTTGTCAATGAGACCCTCGCCAAGGGTCATGAAGCCACCGCATTCGCCGTAGATGGCGGGAGCATAGCGCAGGCCGTTTAAAAAGGTTTCGTTGGCGGCAAGTGTACCTGCGTGAAGCTCGGGGTAGCCGCCCGGCAGAAAAACGAGGTCACATGGAGGTGGCGGCTCATTTGCTAAAGGCGAGAAGGTTTGAACTTCGGCGCCTTGAGCGTGCCAACCCTGTAAAACGTGTGGATAGCAAAAGGCAAAGGCAGTGTCATATGCGACAGAGATGCGCTGCGCTGGTGGGGCGAGAAGTGTTGCGGGTTTTGTAGGGGTGGTTTGCTCGGTTGCTAGTGCTATTAAAGCGTCAATGTCGATATTTTTTTCAACGATATGAGCTGCTTGATTTAGAAAAGTTTCGAGGTCAGTATGCTCAGCCGCTTGGACTAGGCCCAGGTGGCGAGATGGGGTTTGTAAATTCTTTTGCCGCATTATGGAGCCAAGAATGGGAATATTCAATGGTTTCAAGGCTTTGCGCACCATGCGCTCATGGCGGGGCGAGCCGACTTTGTTCAAGATCAGACCCCCAATGTGGATTGTGGGGTCGAGGGTCTTGAAACCGAGCGCGATCGCGGCGGCAGATTGGGCTTGGTGGCTCACATCGAGGATGAGTATCACTGGGAGGCCAAGAATGCGGGCGAGGTCGGCTGTAGCGCCTTTACCGTTGGGTGGTGCCCCATCAAAGAGGCCCATGGCTCCCTCAATAATCAGGGTTTCAGAACCTGCCGCCAAATGGTGAATAGTATCAGGGGCCATGGCCCATGCGTCGAGGTTGAGACATTCTGCTCCTGATGCGGCAGCGTGAAAGCAGGGGTCTATGTAATCAGGGCCAGATTTGGCGGAACGGATGGGCATGCCGCGGTTTTTCAATGCGCGTAGAAGCCCTAGTGAGAGGATAGTTTTACCGCTGGCGGAGCAAGGTGCAGAGAGTATCAGGCCTGGCATCAGGCTGATTCTGCTGGGCGGCCTCTGCCGAGGGGATCGGTATTACGCGGTGCTTCGCCCTCGGCCATAGCAGCCCAGTCTAAAGCTTGACGCATGAGGACGGATTTGCCGATACAGACAATGGCAGGTGGTTTTAGGCCTGCTCTATCGATGTCTGTGATCATGGTGCCAAGTGTTGTTTCCAATACTCTCTGGTCTGGAGTAGTGGCGGAGGTCACAACAGCGCAGGGCTCATCTGTAGCGCGGCCAGCGTCCAAGAGTTTGGCCCTTATCCGTTCCATGTGCTTCATGCCCATATAAATAACAAGAACTTGGGAGCCGTCTGAGATGGCTTGCCAGTTTAATGACGAGGGTGTTTCGCCTGATTGGTCGTGGCCGGTGACAAAAGTTACGGATTGGTTTACATCGCGGTGGGTGACAGGGATGCCGGCATAGGCAAGGCCACCAATTCCCGCAGAAATGCCTGGAATAATGCGAATTGGTATACCGTGCTGAACGAGCGTTTGGCCTTCTTCGCCGCCGCGTCCGAATACAAATGGATCGCCACCCTTCAGACGGAGTACTCTTTTGCCCTGTTTTGCCAGCTCCACGAGGCGTAAGGAAATATCACGCTGTTTGGCAGAGGGTTTTCCGCCGCGCTTGCCTGCGTATTCTTTTGTTGCGGCAAAACCCGCCCAATCGAGAATGCGCTTATCCACTAATGCATCGTAAACGATTACATCCGCTTGGCGCAGTGCGTTGAGCGCGTGCATCGTAAGTAAGCCCGGATCACCGGGTCCAGCGCCGCAAAGCCAGACCGAGCCCTTTTTCAGGGTGGGCCATTCGTTAGGAGGGAGGGGATTCGTTTTCATCGTATTACTATGAACCTTTCGCGCAACCATTCCAAGCAAATACACGACGCAATTTGAGCCGTTGGCGCCAGGAATTTTCGAGCCTATAGTCCCATATATGACACGTAAGCCAACGGGAGATTTGCGCAGTGGTTGGACCACGGGCGCTTGTGCCACCGCCGCTGTGAAGGCGGGGCTGATGGCGTTGTGGGGTGATGGCTTTCCACGCGAAGTGGAGATTGTTTTGCCGCGTGGAGAGACGCCAGTATTTCCTATAGCGCATCAGGATCGCGGCCATGGTTGGACCGAGGTGGGGATAACAAAGGATGCGGGAGATGATCCGGATGTCACACATGGTGCACTAATCGTAGTGCGTGTTACTGCTAGTGCCAATGGTATCGTTTTTAAGGCAGGCGAGGGGGTTGGGACGGTGACCAAAGCGGGATTGCCGATTAGCATTGGGGAACCTGCGATCAATCCGGTACCACGCGAGATGATGCGCGCTGTTGTGGCGGAAATGGCTTCTGTTTACGGTGTTTCTGACGACGTTGATATTACTGTGTCTGTCCCTGGTGGCGCGGAGATTGCATTAAAAACTTGGAATCCACGTCTTGGAATTAAGGGTGGGTTGTCTATTCTTGGGACGACGGGAATAGTGCGTCCGTTCTCCTGTGCCGCATGGATCTCAAGCATTCATCGCGGTGTTGATGTTGCACGAGCTAGCGGGCAGGCACATGTGGCGGGATGCACGGGTGCGACCTCAGAACGAGTGGTCCAGAAAATGTTTGCGCTGCCCGATCACGCGATGCTGGATATGGGGGATTTTTCAGGTGGTTTGCTGAAGTATCTGCGAAACCATCCAGTGCCGCGCGTTACCATTGGTGGTGGTGTTGGCAAGATCACAAAGCTTGCGCAGGGTGCAGTAGACTTGCATTCTTCACGCAGTCAGGTGGATTTTGAGGCCTTGAATGTTGTGGCTGCACGATTGGCGCTTGTTGATGTATCCGGGGCAAACACGGCTTTAGATGCTATAGAGATTGCCGGGCGCGGATTGGCACAAGAAATCGCAGTGATAGCAAAGTCGGTGGTAGAGTCACAATTGAAGGGTTCCGATATAGCAATTGATATTGTGGTTGTTGATCGGGCTGGTGCTGTTTTGGGGCATGCGTTTTGAAACGTGTTTTGGTGCTAGCGGGTACATCAGAGGCACGGGAGTTGATAAACCAGATTTTGAATCAGTATCAGGTTGTTGCGTCCTTAGCTGGGGTAACAAGGGAACCGATTGACTTGGGGTGTGAAACGCGGATTGGGGGGTTTGGTGGTGTTAATGGGCTGGTAAGGTTTTTAGAGATGGCCGCGATTGACGTTGTAGTAGACGCTACACATCCCTTTGCAGCGCAAATGACATGGAATGCTGGCGACGCTTGCGCAGTAACAGGTGTAGCGCATGTAATTTTGCAGCGGCTGGGGTGGAAACCCGAGGTGGGCGATAACTGGCGTTATATCGAAAAATTTGAAGAGACGGTAGGGATCATTCCCGAGGGTGCAACCGTGTTTTTGGGAACAGGAAGGCAGACGTTGGATCAGTTTTCTGGTCTTACCGGGCGGCGGCTGTTGTGCCGTGTAATTGATCGACCTGAACGAAAGTTTCCATTTAAAATGGGGCAGTTTGTTTTGGGGCGTCCACCGTTTTCAGTGGAGGAAGAGGTGGCGTTTTTTGAAGCGGAGGGTATTGATTGGCTGGTGGTAAAAAATGCGGGCGGGTTACGGTCGCGCAGTAAGTTGGACGCAGCGCGTCAGCTGGGACTTCCTGTCGTGATGCAAAAGCGCCCCAAGCGACCTAATGTTTCGGTGGTCTGGACTGTTGCAGAATGTATGGCTTGGTTGGACGCACTGTGAGGATTATTGAAACTGATGCTGATGTCGAGGAGGGGGCAGCATGGTTGGCCGCACTTGATCCAAGATTTGCAGTGGTATTAGAACAGACTGGTCAGCTTCCATTGCGGCGGCGTGAGAATGGTTTCGGTGCGTTGATGAATACGGTCGTGGGGCAACAGGTTTCAAAGGCTTCGGCCCTAGCCATTTGGAAACGTGTGAAGGCGGTTGGTTTAGATATACAGGCGAATGTGGTTGCGGCGTCTGAATTGGATTTACAAAGTGTCGGTTTGTCACAGTCAAAGGTGCGTTGTTCGAAAGCACTCGCGGGAAGTTTGTTGAATTACAGCGGTTTGTACCACATGACTGACGACAACGTCATCAAAGAGTTATGCAAGATTGTTGGGATTGGGACGTGGACAGCAGAGGTTTACGCTCTGGCGTCGTTAGGCCGGCAGGATGTGTTTCCACACGGTGACTTGGCGCTGCAAGAAGCGTCAAGAGCTCTGTTTGAACTTGACGTACGGCCAGACGAAAAGCAGATGCGTATGATGGCCGTGGAATGGTCGCCGTGGCGGGCTGTTGCAGCTAGGCTTTTGTGGGCGTACTACAGCTCGATGAAGAACAAAAAAGGGAACTTTTGATGGCCATTATGGAAAGCGCCCGTAAGGCGCCAAAATCAGGTAATGTGAAAAATTTGGTAGTTTTCGTACACGGGTACGGTGCCGATGGGAATGATCTCTTATCGTTGGGTGACCCTCTTGCCGAACATATGCCTGATGCCGTTTTTTATGCGCCAAATGCGCCAAATAAATGTCAGATGAGCCCAATGGGTTATGAATGGTTCCCGATCCCATGGATCGATGGATCAACTGAAGAAGCGGCGAATGTGAGTATGGACCAAGCGGCGCAAATGTTCGATGACTGGCTCACAGAAATTATGGAAACTGAGAGTGTGACTGCAGCGCAGACGTTTCTGGTTGGATTTTCGCAAGGAACCATGATGAGTCTACATGTTGGGCCGCGGAGAATGAAGAAACTGGCGGGAATAATTGGTTTTTCAGGACGTTTGTTGCGCCCAAGCGAGTTGAATGAGGTGCAGACGAAGCCACCAATCTTGCTGATCCATGGGGATGCGGATGAGGTGGTTCCGCCTGTGTCCATGCCTGAGGCGGCCGAGCTGCTAAAAGCGGCAGAATTTGAGGTGTTCACTCATGTGTCAAAAGGTGCAGGGCACGGGATCGCGCCTGATGGGCTGAGCCTGAGCCTGCAGTTTATGATAGAAATGTTCGCGAAGGCAGCGAAATAATGCCTGCTTTACAGAGTGCCGGTAAAATTACTGCGAGATTTTGGCTGAACGTTCCGATAGTGTCTTCTTATTTTTGGATGGCGATGAAGTTATGAACAAACTCGTTCACATGCCTGTTTATCTAACCTTGAAGAAATTTTTTGTGTATACTGGCTGCGATTATGCAGAGCGTAATTCTGCGTAGTGAGCGCGGCCCTTTTGCACAGCTGGCCGGTTTGCGACGCGTTCAAGCCAAGCTGTGAGGTTTGGTTTGCCGTCTAGTATTTGTTCTTGCCCTTCCCACAAGCTCGCCCAAGGCCAGACAGCCATATCCGCAATAGAATATGCGCCACAGATATACTCCTGGTTTTTAAGTTGATCTTCCAAAACGCCATAAAGTCTGGCTGTTTCAGTGCGGTAGCGGTTTTTGGCGTAGGGTAAATCATTTGGTGGATCCATAAATGGAGCGTATTTGATAAAATGGTGACATTGGCCTGCCATGGGCCCAACACCGCCCACTTGCCACATCAGCCATTGATTGACAGCAATACAATTGCGCTTGGAAGTGCCCGCAAATCTATTCATTTTGTGCGCGAGGTATTGTAGGATTGCGCCGGACTCAAAGATAGAGATCGGATTGCCATCAGGGCCATTAGGATCTGTGATTGCAGGTATTCGATTGTTGGGTGCGACTTTCAAGAAATTGGGGTCGAATTGATCGCCTTTTGCGATGTTAATTAGATGAGTTTCAAAGGGCAAATCAAATTCGAAAAGCGCGATGGAGATTTTCCATCCGTTGGGCGTAGGCCAGTAGTAGAGGTCGATAGGATCTCGCATTGAGCAGTTCCTGTTTATCATTGCAGCGCGCCTCTAGTTGACGTGATGTGAACAAAACCGTCGTGAGCTGTTAATGTAACATTTGATTGTGATTGACTAGAGTTTTCTTGAACGAAAAATAAAA